>NZ_JADYXF010000008.1:0-120404 GCF_015864385.1 Pseudoalteromonas sp. SWXJZ94C | reverse complement strand
GCTGGTTTAGCGCCAAATGAATCTGAGATTAGATACAAAGACTCTAAAACTGTGGCCAAATTTTATTGACCACTACACAATGCTATGAAAGTTTTTTTTGATGAAAGAAGAGTAACAAGAATTGATAATCGCGTTGATTACGGAGAAGAAAGATATCAAGTTATTGGTATGACTCAACAACGCGTATTATTTGTTGTATATACTGAAAGGTCTGAAAATACCATTCGGATTATTTCTGCGAGAAAAGCTACAAAAAGCGAGCAAAAATCTTATGCAAGGTTTTATTAAAATTAATATTGGAGTTTAATAATGGCTATTACAAAAATTACTGCTGAAGAAGCAAATAAATCTAAGGGTACGACAAATTGGGATGATGTGGATGCTTTAGAGGATAGCGAAATTGAAAAAGCAGCTTCCGAAGATCCAGACTCGGCATTACCTACTGATGATGAATTAGATGAATTTAAACCTGTAAAGAAGAAATAAGGGAATATCATGGGAATTAAACGAGTAAGTAGCTCTGCTGCAAAAAATGCTATTGGGTCTACTAATTGGAAAGCTGTCAAAACGATGACAGATGAAGAGATACAAAAAGCAGCAATGACAGATCCCATTTCAAAAGAATTAAGAATGGATGAACTTATGGAATTTAAACGAGAAAAACCCTCTAAATAACAAACAGCTAACAAGAAAATCAACAAGGACTAAAAACAGTAGGCTCTTCGCTTCGCTCGATTTTAGCCTACTATTTTTAGCCTGTTATTTGGGCGTTGAGGCTGTAGAATTACTCTTTTTAGGAACGTATTCTACTATTTTCAATTGATTGCTTTTTAACCTTGAATCCATTCATTCGCTGTGATCTAATAGATATTATTCACCCACGGTAAACTGTTATGGCTAACTATAAGCCTGACTTATCCTGTCAAAATAAATTCATTCCTATCAATTTCGCTGAGCAAATTTTGCCTGGCACCTTTGAGTATGCCCTTTGTTATATTGTCGAAAATAAACTCGACTTGTCGGGCTTTGACACGTGGTACAACAATGACAAAACGGGCGCGGCGGCGTATCCGCCTTCGGTAATGCTAAAGATTATTTTACTGGGTTATGCTCATGGTTTAATTAGTAGCCGCCGAATTGCTAAAGCGTGTGAGACGAACATTTTATTTATGAGTGTGTCGGGTGATATCCAGCCGCATTACACATCTATAGCGGGTTTTGTGGCTAAAATGCATGAACAGGTTGAACCCCTTTTTACGCAAGTATTGATGATATGTGATGAGGAAGGCTTGATAGGTCGCAACATGTTTGCCATTGATGGGTGTAAATTAAAGTCCAATGCAAGTAAGGAGTGGAGCGGCAAATTCGATGAGTTAGACCGCAAAAAAGCAAAACTAGAACGCGCAAGCAAACGTATTATTGAACGTCACCAATCACAAGATGGACTGAGTGAAGAGTTGATAACTCAGGACTTAAAACAAAAGAAAAATTAGGATGACACCCATCCTAATTATTATGAAAAAAGCCAACACAAACAGTATGAAGAGTGCATTGTTATAAATAATGAATCACGCAAAAAGCTGAGCTATGTAGACAAAATGAAAGTAAAGATAGCCAGCCGAATCGGACGACGATTGATATTTATTAAAGAAGGGCTAACTGCTCGGCTGTATTGAACTGGCTTCCCTTTAAATAAAAAGCGGAACATTACGGTGAACAAAGGCACGAATAAATTGGCGTTACGGGCTCAAGCGAAAGTGAATGCCTTTACTTTATTGTGTGGCAATTGTATTGCCTTGTTCATAATATAGAAAAGCTACAAAACACGATGCATTAAGAAAGGGAAGCCCTTTTAACCTCAAATAAGCGACTCAGATACCTGTAATCCCTTCCAAAACACCAATTGAAACAACACCAAACACTTTTTTATATGTTACGTAAAAATACAGAAAGTTAGGATGACACCCACAGAAAGTTAGGATGACACCCATCCTAACTATTACGGAAAAGCCAACAAAAACAGTATGAAGAGTGCATTGTTATAAATAATGAATCACGCAAAAAGCTGAGCCATGTAGACATAATGAAAGTAACAATAGACAGCCCCATAGGTCGACGACAGCTGTTTATTAAAGAATGGCAAACGACTCGGCTGTATCGAACCGGCTTTCCTTTAAATAAAAAGCGGAATATTACGGTGAATAAAGGGATGAATAAATTGACCTTACGAGGTCAAATGAAAGTGAATGCCTTTACTTTTCACTGCGGCAACTGTATTGCCTTATTCATAATATCAAAAATTATCAAAAATTAGGATGACACCCATCCTAATTATTACGAAAAAAGCCAACTAAAACAGTATGAAATGTTCATTGTTATAAATAATTAATCACTCAAAAAGCTGAGCTATGTAGACATAATGAAAGTAAAAATAGACAGCCCAATCGAACGACGATTGCTGTTTATTAAAGAATGGCAAACGACTCGGCTGTATCGAACCGGCTTTCCTTTAAATATAAAGCGGAACATTACAGTAAACAAAGGCATGAATAAATTGACCTTACGGAGCCAAGCGAAAGCGAATGCCTTTACTTTATTGTGTAGCAACTCCCATCCAAAACGCCAATTAAAGTACCAGCAAATTCTCTTTTATATTTAATGTAAAATAGCTATAACTGATTGAACCAAAATAGGAACTCAGCTATGGTTTGTTTATCAATAAAAACAAATTAAAAAACGAGTTAATCTACAGGCTCGTTAGCTACCTCTTGGAGTCTCATGAAAATAACTCAGAAATTAGAACAGGTTATTGGTTCAGCACCTAAAGACTTGGTAGAGTATTTGTCTTTTAATGCGTTCCTAAAAAATGATGAGTTAAGCATTAACTGTCTTAACTTGGAAGAGGGAGCAGAGTATAGCGAGTGCTTAAGTAGTTTTGGCGTTGGTTTAGAGTTAGGTTTTTGGGTTCTTGACGATGCAAATAACTCAAATCCATATTGCTATATTTCTAAAGGACCGTGTAAAGGCGCTGTAATCAAGTATTCTCATGATTCCGTTTTTGAAATCGTATTCTCATCTATTTCTTCTTTTGTTAGTGCTTTAAATTATGCAAGTGTTAACTGTATCGATATTGAGGATTTGATCGGTGAAGAAGGTGTATCATTTGATTGCCTTGATGCGCTTAAATCCCTGTCATTAACTGATACGGATGAAGCCGTAGCAATTATCGATATATATCTTAATCTAACGAATGAACTAGATGATGAAATTGTAGATAGCTTATTAAATCATGATGATTTCTTTGTACAAGAATCTCTAGCGAATTGGTTGCTGAAGCATCCTGAGTCTAAGTTTACCAATGTAGCAAAACAGCTTTCTGAAAATTCACAATCTCAAGTGCAAAAGTTAGGTTTTGAGTTGCTGAATAAGATAGGTAGTTAATAAGGTGTTTAAACGGAACGAAAACAGTGAGTTACGTTTCGCTACACATTATAACCCACAATTTTTCTGCTTAACGCGGCGTTAGCAAGAACTTCAAATTATGCATAAATATTCACATACGGTGAAAATCTTCGAAGTTAAAGTATTTTTAACTGAAAAAGAATGCGCCGAGTTTATTGAATTAAGCGAATCTATTGGATATGAAAGTGCGGATGTTCAACTTTCTGGCAATAGACAGGTTTTGAGCAATATTAGAAATAATGAGCGTTTAAATTATTTTTCAGGCCTTTAGCTTTAACACTTTGGGATAAATTATCAGGTATTGAATTTCCTACTTTTTCGGATACAAAAGCCATTGAGTTATCCCCACACTTTAGATTTTATAAATACTTTCGTGGGCATAAATTCAATATGCACAAAGATGGAAAACAAAAAATAAAAGAGAATGAAACCCGATTAACGCTACTAATTTATCTTAATGATGATTATACAGGTGGTGATACTCTGTTTCGCACTGACAACATTTCAATTAATCCTGTTACAGGTACTGCATTGTGTTTCGAACATCATGAGTGGCATAAAGGATCTGTAGTAACTAGCGGGGTAAAATATGTGTTACGCACAGATATAGTATATTCTTGCTAAGAAGCTGTTAAAGCGGGAAAAATTACAGTTGGCTGTTTCGCTCCGTTCACAATTTTAGCCAACTACAATATGCCCCTTAATAGGGAGTTGAGGTTGTAGAATTACTCTTTTTTAAGAAAAATAGCCAGTTATATGGGGTCCAAATGCATTACCTAATGCTTTAACAACGCTTAGAATTAATTGCAGGAGCTCGTTTTTTTAATTGAATTTGGTTGTTGGAGTTATTCTACAGCCTCGTTAGATTTTATTAGGCTAGAGAATACTTTATATCTACAGCAGGTTTAGATAAAAATATAGTTTTTTACTATATTCGTAAACAAGAAATCACTATAAAAATAGGGAGCAATTAAAGTATCAGCTGTAGTGCCTTTGGATGTTCCCTTTAGCCCTCTGAGGACGATTTCAAATAATCGTAATTTAACTTTTATACTTTACAAAAGGAGTAATAATGCTATTAAATACATCTGCCATTACTAGAAGGCTTTCCAGCGCAAAATCTAATCAAAAAGACAATGAAGCTCAAAAAATTATTAACGGAGCAACGAATACAGAATTGAGAAATATTGATGCAGAGGGGGTTCTTCGTCTGTATAAAGCTCTTGCAATGCTACCTCCGCGAATATTTTCTTCCAGAGACAAAATAGCTCTAGCAAAGTTGAGGGCTAATACACAATTCCAACCAATATCCAACAACTTTGACCTAGCAATAAACTTGATTAAAAGAAAACGACCAAACTTACACTCTCAGATGCTTACTTTTGATCTGGTCACTCGCATTTATACTGCAGAAAGAGCTCGTCTTTCCATGCTTGAAAGAGTAGGTATTGACGGCTCTACAATTGGCAGAGGACAACTAGGTCAGCTTGCATATACAGATGTTATAAGTCAAAGTAATTTCAGGAGTGTTTTTGAGGAATATATTAACCGTATATTTATCCCTGAATTGTTGAAAACAGAGTTGACTACACATCAACATTATTGGGATTTTAATACTTATAAAGCGAAGATACAGCCAAATTATAGCACTATTTATAGAAATTCTAAGATAGAAGATTTTGTGGTTACTGCATATGTAGCGGTTCGCATCAAAGCAGCAAATAAGGCTGGGCGTTCTACTTTGGATACAGTGCGATTTGCAGTTGCACTATACCATGGGATGAGAAAAATGGTAGTTACCGCGCAATCAGCTGTCAAAGATGACATTAATTGGTCACCCGTTGAAGTTGAATTGTTAAGACTGGGGCATAGAGATGAAGTGGATTATGTTAATGAGGTGGTAAAGTGAACCGAAGAAATATTTTCTTTTCGTTAATCTCCGTATCTGTTGTTATTTTTGCCAGCTACAATTGGTATCCAATGGAACCCATATTAACTGTTCATCTGCGTTGTGACAGAGAAATCAGCGGTAGTTTACAAGCCAATATGATTTTACCTAGCGGAAAATCTGAACAGGCTAAAAGCTTTGATATTAAGGAAGTTTGTAAAAATGGGAAAGTGGAATTTGATGATTACCAAAAGGAAAAAACAGTAAAATTTACGTTTACCTACAATGATGATAAAAAATATCAGATAATATCTAAATATGGAAGCGAGATTCAAAGCGATCAAAACGGATATTATTTGATTTTGAAAATTACGAATATGTTGCCTTTTATATCAAATGATAGAATTTAAAAAACACCTAATAAATAGGATTAAGTTAAATAAAAAACTAACAAGAAGCCATCGCTTAATTGAATTACGACAAGGAAAACAAAGTTAGGATGACACCCATCCTAACTATTACGAAAAAAGCCAACTAAAACAGTATGAAGTGTTCATTGTTATATAATGAATCGCGCAAAAAGCTGAGCTATGTAGACAAAATGAAAGTAAAAATAGACAGCCCCATAGGTCGACGACAATATAGCAAACGACTCGGGTGTATTGAGCCAGTGTTCGGGAACATTACAGTGAATAAAGGCATGAATAAATTGACCTTACGGGGTCAAACGAAAGTGAATGCGCAATGGCAACTGTATTGTCTCATTCATAATATAGAAAAGCTGCAAAACACGATGCATTAAGAAGGGTAAGCGCTTTTACCCTAAATAAAAGCCACTCAAGTACCCTTAATCCCTTTCAAAACGTCAATTAAAACAATATCAAACACTTTTTTATATCCTGCGTAAAAACACAGTAATCGATTGAACGAAAATAGGAACTCAGCTATGGTTTGTTTATCAATAAAAACAAATAAAAAATGAGTTAATCTACAGGCTCGTTAGGTGCAAAGATAACTCATGCATTCGAGGCAACATGGATATATATAATCCCAATAAAGTAGTAGAACCCGAAAACTGGTTAGCCCTAGATGAAGCTACAAGAATTGAATTAGTTCATGATTTCCATATTGGTTTAGATCACGAATTAACCGAGGATGCTTTAAGTGTACATTCATCAATTCATGTAATAGTTGAAAATCAATTAGCTATGAAGGTTAAATTAATACCAGAAACTTTCGCAAAACTCATGAGACAAGGCTTGAATAGGCATGAAACAATTCATGCTATTGGAGCAATTATATCAGCAGATATTTTCGATGTTATGAATGGTATTGTAGAAGAGTTTTCACCAAACAAGTACAGACGAAAGCTTGAAAAAATCACAGCAAAAAGATGGCTAAAAGGGCAGTATTAAAATTTGCACTTAACAAGCGCATGAAATTAACATGAAAATCAACAAGACACCCATAGTAAATTTTGCACTTTTCGAGGTTAGAGGCTAGCCTTTATTTAGTACAAAAAACGAGCTGGGTGTCTTATGGCGATTGCAAGAAAGCGTCAAGTAAGTTTGGTTGATACAAAATACTACCATTGTATTTCACGGTGTGTTCGTCGTGCATTTTTGTGTGGTGATGACCACTTTACTGGGAAGTCTTACGAGCATCGTAGAGGCTGGGTTGAAGATAAGCTGCTTGAATTAGCCAAGATATTTTGTATTGATGTATGTGCTTATGCCGTAATGAGTAATCATACCCATTTAGTACTGTATGTTGATGATAAGAAAGCGAATAGGCTGAATGATAAAGCGATTGTTATTCGCTGGCATAAACTCTGTAAAGGCACATTGTTAACGCAAAAATATCTACAGGGTGAAAAGCTAAGTAAAGTTGAACTCATCTTTTTCAATCAAACGGTTAAACAATACCGTGAACGCCTAGCAAGTATCAGTTGGTTTATGCGGTTACTAAATGAAGATATTGCGCGCAGAGCAAATAAAGAAGATAGCTGCACAGGACGATTCTGGGAGGGAAGATTCAAATCGCAAGCATTATTAGATGAAGCTGCACTTGCCGCCTGTATGGCGTATGTCGATTTAAACCCCATTAGAGCCAAGATGGCCAAAACGCCAGAAGAGTCAGACCATACCAGCGTCCAAGAACGTTTAACATACGCAAAGGATGGCAAACAACCCAAAAAACTAATTCGCTTTGCAGGCATGCCACGCCAAATAATGCCAAAAGGACTCCCGTTTGAGCTTAAATCGTACCTAGAACTTGTTGAATTAACAGGCCGTTGTATATGAGAAGACAAGCGAGGGTATATTGAAAGTACACACTTGCCTTTACTAGACAGAGTGAATATCTCCCCAGAAAACTGGTTAAAACTCACCACACAATTTACACGTGTATTTCATGGTGCAGTAGGCAGGCCATCTTCACAAGCAGGTTACTGTGAAAATTTAAACCGAAAGCGGCGGGCAAATATCAGTAATTGCGAAAAGCTACTGGCATAAAATTTAATTTACTCAGCAAAACTATTCAGAACAATAATAAACAAGACACCCATCCTAAATTTTGCACTTTACGGAGTTAGAGGCTAGCCTTTGTTTAGTGCAAAAAACAAGCAGGGTGTCTTATGGCAATCGCGAGAAAACGTCAAGTAAGTTTGGTTGATACAAAATACTACCATTGTATTTCACGTTGCGTGCGTCGTGCTTTTTTGTGTGGTGAAGATGACTTTACAGGTCAATCTTATGAGCATCGACGAGGCTGGGTTGAAGATAGGTTGCTCTTATTGGCAAAAATATTTTGTATTGATGTATGTGCTTATACCGTAATGAGTAATCATACGCATTTAGTAATGTATGTTGATGATAAAAAAGCGAATAGGCTAAATGATAAAGCGATTATTATCCGTTGGCATAAACTCTGTAAAGGCACACTATTAACACAAAAATATGTACAAGGTGAAAAATTAAGTAAAGTTGAGCTTATCTTTTTTAATCAAACAGTGAAGCAATACCGAGAACGCCTATCAAGTATCAGCTGGTTTATGCGATTACTAAATGAAGATATTGCGCGCAGAGCAAATAAAGAAGATAACTGCACTGGCAGGTTTTGGGAAGGCAGATTTAAATCGCAAGCATTACTAGATGAAGCAGCATTTGCAGCTTGTATGGCCTATGTTGATTTAAATCCCATCAGAGCCAAAATGGCTAATACACCAGAAGAATCAGACCACACCAGCGTACAAAAGCGATTAAAAAGCGCCACCATAAGCAAGCAGCCAAAACCACTACTGCGTTTTGCAGGCAAGCCACGTCAAATAATGCCCAAAGGGCTGCCGTTTGAGCTTAAATCGTACCTTGAGCTTGTTGAGCTAACAGGGCGGATAATACGAGAGGATAACCGCGGGTATATTGATAATATGAACCTACCTTTGTTAGAAAGGCTTAATATCTCCACAGAAAACTGGTTAAAACTCACTACGCAATTTACGCGCGTATTTCATGGTGCAGTAGGCAGGCCAAGCTCACAAGCAAGTTACTGTGAAAACTTAAACAGAAAGCGGCGTGTGAATATTAGCAACTGCGAAAAGTTACTCGCATAAATTAAAAAAACATTCAGTAAAATTAAAACTGCAATTATGCAGATATTCTCATGCGTATAATTCAGGTTTAATAGGGCTAATGACTTATTTAATAGATGAAATGAAAGCGACCCAGTAATAAAAGATTAATTCTGAACCTGAAGAGCAAATTTAGTGGCACAGTTTTGTTTGTTCAATTAATGTGGCTGTCTGGTTTGGTCTGAGGGCGAAATTAACAGTGACATCTATCCTAAATTTTGCTTTTAATTAAGATGGCTGTCGAGTTTAATTTTTGTTACTGGTCAATCTTACGAGCATCGACGAGGGTGGGGTGAAGATAAGTTACTTGAATTAGCTAAGGTATTTTGTATTGAAAAATTAACCCTTAAGGATTGTTTTTAGATTGCGTATTTATTAATAATTAAGTAATGTATTAGCATAATTTTATTATAAGGATATATATGTTTAATTTTTTAAAAAGATATGATGTACATTTATGTTCTGCTGTGTCTGGTCGATTACTAAACAACGGAGAGCCCTTAGTAGGTATCAAGGTTAAGCGGCAGCTGGAATACGCAGATAATAAAACAAGGATTGACACTACACGTACAGATAAACAGGGGGCTTTTACGATGCCTGCTGTTAATATACGTTCTAATACCCCAGGTCGGTTATTTGCAGAGCCAAAAACACTTCAATCAATTGGTTTTTTTTATAAAAAGAAATTCTATCCATTGTGGCTAACGTATTTATCTATGATAGAGCCGTGCCCTGCTTTTGATAAAAAACTATCTCAATTAAACGCTGACATAAAGGACGCTGCAGTTTTCTTTAGTTTTGAAAATATCAACGCTCCTAATCGATCTTCTGCTGCTTCCAGTATTTGTCGTTGGGACTCAGACTTTAAAATTCACCACTTCGAAGATGATGATGGTAATAAAATAAAATAAGGATATATAATGCGAGAACTTTCTCCTACACTAGCAGTATACTTTGCTGAAGCAGCATACGAAATAAAAAAGAAAGTTGATGGACGTTATGCCACTCCATCATTAGAATTTTTAAATGAAGATTTCGATTTCGATTTTAATAACGTTGCTCAAGGCGTTAGTGGTACTTTTATAGAGCACCTTTTTGGTCACAAAACAGGTTTTGCTCTTGTCGGTACAGGTATACCTCGTGGTAGATATGATGGCCATACGGTAATTGCTTTACGTGGCACAGACAACAAGCGTGATGCAATAACTGATGGAAATTGTGGTTTTTAAGTACCAGTGCGAATAATTTACCCGCTCACTCAGGGTTTAATAAAACATTCAATTCAATCCGCCCCTCGTTAGAAACTTACTTTAATAATAACACAACAGGACCTGTGCATTTTGTCGGTCATAGTTTAGGTGGTGCATTAGCAACCTTGGCCGCTAACTGGTTGCATAACAAACAAAGTAAACGAAAGATTAACTTATACACCTTTGGTGCACCGCGTGTAGGCTATGCCAGCTTTGCTGACAAAACTAGTAATAGCTTGCATAAAGTATTTCGTTGCGTACATGCGGGAGACCCCGTGACACACTTACCTTTTTGGCCTTTTGTTCATACGCAAGGGGAGTATTTATTAAATGCAGGTCAAACTATTTCAGCTAATGCACACCGTATGGCTGGTGATTCTCCCGGGTATATCAATACTGCTAGTGGTTTTAAATCTTTTGCCGCTATTAATAAAAACTGTGGTTTCCGACATCAAGAGCAGGTCAGACTCGATTATGAAGACCGCCATCAAGCTAGCTTTACTTCAAGATGGGCTTATCGTTTAGGTGCAGCCTTACTTACCTTGTTACGAGATACGGGGTATTTGTACGAAATCCAACATATGGTTACCAACAGCATAACTTTTTACGATAAAGTAGCAATATTACTAACTAAGATTGCTAAAATGCCAGGACACTTTGCTGAGCAACAAAAAGGTATGTTGGGTCATATGTTGGTGTTTGCCGGTAAGCCAGGAGTAGTTTTAACAGATTTATCGTATAGATTAATACGCTGGGTTTTATCTGTTACGCTTGAAGCAGTTGTACTGGTTGCAGGTATTGCATTCGATATGGTCAAACGACCATAAAAAGACAACGAACAACACGCGCTGAGATGAACGACTAGTAAAATTTAGCTATTAATTAATTGTAAATTTTCAAGCAAACAAAGTTAGGATGACACCCATCCTAACTATTACGAAAAAAGCCAACAAAAACAGCATAAAGAGTGCATTATTATAAATAATTAATCACACAAAAAGCTGAGCTACGTAGACATAATAAAAGTAACAATAGACAGCCCAATCGGATGGCGATAGCAGTTTATTAAAGAATGGCAAACGACTTGGCTGTATTAAACCTGCTTGCCTTTACTTTACGCTGCGGCAACTGTATTGCCTGGTTCATAATATAGAAAAGCTGCAAAACACGATGCACTGAGAAGGGGAAGCCCTTTTAACCTAAAATAAAACTACTCAAGCACCCGTAATCCCTTCTAAAACGCCAATTAAAACAACACCAAACACTTCTTTATATGCTACGTAAAAGTACAGTAATAGATTGAACCCAAATAGGAACTCAGCTATGGTTTGTTTATCAATAAAAATAAATTAGTGGTTCGATTAAATAAGCATGAATGCTCTTTGAGGGGGTTTTATGTTTGGCAGCAAGGTATAATAAGAATGAAACTTCTTACAACAGTGTTAACAATTTTATCTCTTAGTTTTTTGAGTTCATGCGAGAACGGTCCATCTTCTCAATCAGTGGAGATATTTCCTTTAAAGCAACTATCTTACACCGACTCAACAGTGTCCTATGCCGGCGATACCCTTAGCATTAATACTAAATATTTTGTTATCGCAAACGCACCAGACGATAAAGTTGCTCTACGTGAAGTGGTAGAGAGTTATAATAAAGAAACGTTAAGTGTAAAAGATACACAAAAATATTATGCTTTTTTCCGCATGTTTTATAGAGAAACGGATGCTATTGGCCGAGATTATGTTGAGAAACATGAAGGGTATTTTAATCATGATCGTATTGAGCACCATGGTGATGATCGTATTCTTGTGGTGAAGTGGGAAAATTATGGCAAGAACGTCACCTATGAGTTTGAATAAATTGAATATTATACCGGTTACCATTCAAAGTGTAGGTTTCAGTGGGAATTAAAATTATTTTAGGTTTAGGTAAAAAATTAATTAGGATGTAATTAGGATGACACCCATCCTAATTATTACGAAAAAGGTCAACAAAAACAGTATGAAGTGTTCATTGTTATATAATGAATCACGAAAAAAAGCTGAGCCATGTAGGCATAATGAAAGTAAAAATAGACAGCCCAGTCGGACGACGATAGCTGTTTATTAAAGAATGGCAAACGGCTCGGCTGTATCGAACCGGCTTTCTTTTAAATAAAAAGCGGAATATTACAGTGAATAAAGGGATGAATAAATTGACTTCACCCACTATAAATTTTGTTCTTTTAACCTCAAATAAGCCACAAAAAAACATCAGTAACTTCTATAAAACACCAATTAAAACAACATCAGATTATTTTTATCTTCTGCGTGAAAATACTGTAATCGATTGAACCAAAATAGGAACTCAGCTATGGTTTGTTTATCAATAAAAATAAATAAAAAGACGAGTTAATCTACGGGCTCATTAGTTGCCATCATCAAATTATGGGGATTCATTTTAGATGCGAGTGAAAGTGGTTGAAGGTGCAATAGTATCGATTCCTTTTGAAAGTACTTATGGGGTATGTAAAGTCCTGTATATATCTAAATATTTTAAAAATATAGCTCTTTTGAAAGTGTTTTCTGAGAAACTAGATAAAAATCAAAAACACCCAATTATACTGAAAAGTGATTCTTTTGAGTTGATATACACAGCAACCAAGCTAATTAAAAATGGTACGTGGCCTATCATTGGCACTGAACCGCTGTCTAAATTAGATCGAGAAGCTAATAAAAGAATTGTTGGTGGGGACGTTTGGGTAGCTGATGAATGCATGGGGGGAGCTACTGATAGTGAGTTAAAAAGCCTTCCTGAAATGAATGTATTTAATGTTATATACCTTGAGGGGAAAGTATCAAAATTCCCTCTTAAAAATGGCTGTCATGTTTAATTGTTCCTTACATTGCGTATAAAAGATTATTAATCTAACTAATTTGAAACAGCCTGATTTACCAACCAATAATATCAATTATAGGAATATTGATGAAACTGAAGAAAATCCAAGTGCCTAAGGAAATAGAACTTAGGTTTGGAGAAAAACAATCATGGAGTTTATATCTTGATGAAGAACAAGAAGTAAAACTTGCAGATGTGTTACAAAATAATTTAGTTGCAATGACTTTTGATTCATCAGTGAATTTTTATCTTGGAAATAATGAACTTGGTTTTTCGCTTGATGCAATTTCAAATGCAAGAATTTATGCGATTAAAGAAAAGCATAAGTCTGGCATAATTTGTCTTGAAGTATTTTTGGTGAGAGCTCAAAAATTGATACGAATACTCGAATCAGAATGCTTTTCTCAAGCCACATTAGATTGGTTTATTTCGAACAAAGAAGCCCTCGAAAATTATATTGGATTACCAATTTCAGTTCAGAGGTCACCATGGGATGAGAATAAGCATGACGGGCAATCTAAGCATTAGATTTTAATTAGTAAATTTTAATTTAAGTTTTTCTAAACTCAGTGTATAAAATGAGAATAAAGTAAGGTTTATTTGGTTACCCCTATAAAACCTTTAATAGGTCATATTAACAACCTTCATTGTGTTAAGTAAGTTATACTCATTTTTCATTACATCACGCATTGAGAATTCGTGGATATTAAAGGCACTTGTATTGCATCAGTTACTGATGAGCACGGCCCTGTTTATGTATATCAAACCCCAAAAAATCTAATCCTTAGCTTTGATGGAAAAATTTATCAAAGTTGCATCAAGTTAAATAACATCAATGGGTTAAATCTTGCTTATACACAAGCAATGATGACCGCACTCTTTTTTATACCAAATTTAAAAACTGCGATGATTATGGGGCTTGGTGCAGGCTCAATAGCAAAAAATCTTTATCATGCTTTTCCTGATCTTATTATACATACCGTTGAGTATCGCCAAGCAGTTGCTGACATGGCAATAAAATATTTTGGAGTCCCTGTATCAGATCGTCTTTTTATTCATATTGATGATGCGGCAAATTATATGAAAAAAACACAGGTAAAAACTGATGTTATTTTCTCTGATTTATATAGTTCAGAAGGTATGGAGTCGGATCAGGTGGATTCATCTTACTTACGACATTGTAAAAATGCGCTAACTTTTGATGGCGTACTTGTACTTAATATTTGCCATACCAAAGCGCAACTTAAAGAAAAATTTGACCAGTTACTTGATAAAGAGTTTGAAGGAAGAGTTCTAAGTTTTACAATAGAAGGTGGCAACAAAATCGTTTTTGCTTTTAACAACACTATGCCTTTATTAGTTAAGAGTGAGCTGATAGATAAAGCTATATCGTTACAAGCAATAATAAATGTACCAATGAAACGTTATGCTGAGCTGTTATTTAATCACGTTTGAAAAAACAGTAATGCGGCAGGCAAGTTTGATAAATATAAACAATAATTCAGATTTGATGAGATAGGTAAAATAAACTATCCAAAATGCTTTTACAAAGTAGGGATAAAATTGAGTAAATTACATTGTAAAAAAGCGATCATTTTAATAATAATCTGTGTATTGTTTATATTATCATTAAACATCCTCTCGTTTAGGAAAATGCTTTTATCGTCACCGCACTCTGTTTTTATGAGTCCTGATAAACAATATAGAATTGAGTTATTTTCCTATGACAATATATTACCTGTTATGCCAGGTAGCTCTGCAGGAGATGAAGCTGGATATATTAGGCTTTATAATAAAGATAATGAATTACTAAATGAGAAAGAAATTGAGATGGTGCAATTAGTAGAACCGATAAACTGGAGTGGTGATAAAGTGAGTATTAAATTAGTTGCTGACTGGAATTTACGTTAATTAGTTGCTGACTGGAATTTACGTTAATTAGTTGCTGACTGGAATTTACGTTAATTAGTTGTGCGGTATATTTAGTTTAACATGAACAATAAAGATATTGTTTTTATTCCTTTTTACATAAATATTTGGGCAATTTAACGTATTAAATTATTTTTAAATGACGTTATAAATATTTATTTGGAACAAGCCGAAGATTACAGGTTAGTAGAGCATTCATATTTATTGAATCTAATTATATTAAATAGAGCACTCTACTACGTGTAGTATTTTGATTATTTTACTGATAGTTCTTTTCGGATAATTTCAGCCCCAGCGCTCAAGGCATTTAGTTTACCTCTGGCTATGTGGTGAGGTAGAGGTGCCATGCCGCAGTTTGTGCACGGGTAGAGCTTGTCGGCATCTACAAATTGCAATGCTTTACGCAGTGTACTTGCTACTTCCTCTGGCGTTTCGATAGTATGATTTGCTACATCAATTGCGCCTACCATTACTTTTTTACCGCGGATAAGTTCTAGTAAATCCATTGGTACATGGGAGTTATGGCACTCTAGTGAGATAATATCGATATTAGATTGCTGAAGCTTAGGAAATGCCTCTTCGTATTGTCGCCATTCAGTTCCTAATGTTTTTTTCCAATCTGTATTGGCTTTAATGCCGTAGCCGTAGCAAATATGCACAGCTGTTTCGCATTTAAGACCTTCAATTGCGCGCTCTAATGTAGCAATACCCCAGTCGTTTACCTCATCAAAAAACACGTTAAACGCGGGCTCATCAAATTGAATAATATCAACGCCTGCGGCTTCTAACTCTTTTGCTTCTTGATTTAGAATTATGGCAAATTCCCACGCTAGTTTTTCGCGGCTTTTATAATGATCGTCGTATAATGTGTCTATCATGGTCATTGGACCTGGCAAAGCCCATTTTATAGGTTGCTTTGTTTGCTTGCGTAAAAACTTGGCGTCTTCAACAAACACAGACTTTTGGCGGCTCACAGGGCCAACAACGGTGGGCACACTTGCGTCGTATCGGTCACGAATTTTTACTGTTTTGCGTTTTTCAAAATCAACACCGTTTAGGTGCTCTATAAACGTAGTTACAAAATGCTGTCTTGTTTGCTCGCCATCGCTAACAATATCAATACCTGCTTGTTGTTGGTCGAATAATGACAAACGCAGGGCGTCGTGCTTACCTTGGGTTAATTCGTCACCTTGTAATTTCCAAGGTGACCAAAGTGTTTCTGGCTCTGCAAGCCATAAAGGCTTAGGTAAACTGCCAGCGGTAGATGTAGGTAGTAATTTTTTCATAATAAATAATGCCGTATATTTTAGTTAATTATTAAACGTAGCGTTAAGCGCGTTATTACTGATTGTTACTATTAGTTGTTATGACAGATAGCGAGTAGAGAATTGCTCAAGAACCGTTTGGTACGGCTTGATAAAATGCTCTTGTGCAAATTTGCCTTGTTCATTTGCTAACTTGCCGCGCTCTTCTCGGTCATACACAATTTGAGTTAATGAATGATCCAAGTTTTTTAAGTTTGGTTTATATGATTTACCCGCTGTTGCATTGGCATTATAAATCTCTGGTCTGTAGATTTTTTGAAACGTTTCCATCGTACTAATGGTGCTTATAAGCTCAAGATTGCTGTAATCATTAAGTAAATCACCAAAGAAAAACAATGCTAAAGGCGCGGCACTATTTTGTGGCATAAAGTAACGTACCTGTAAGCCCATTTTTTTGAAGTATTGCTCTGTTAAAGATGATTCATTTGGTTCGTATTCTACGCCAAGTACCGGGTGTTGGTTTTCGGTGCGGTTATAGGTTTTGTTATCTGACACACTTAGGCATATAACCGGCGGTTTTTTAAAGTTTTGTTTGTATGTTTCTGAATTTACGAATGACTGAAATAGTTTGCCATGTAAAACCCCAAAGTCATCAGGAATACTAAATTGAGACTTACCTTTGTTATGCTCTTGTAGGAGTACGCTAAAGTCGTAGTCGCGCACATACGATGAAAAGTTGTTTCCTACAATGCCTTCAATGCGTTTATTTGTTTTATGATCAACAATATTTGTTTTTAATATTTCGATAGAGGGGAAGCTTTCGCCGCCGTCTTCAATACCTATCTCAACAGAGATAATTTCAAGCTCAACAGCATAACGCTCACCTTTGGTGTTATCCCAATGGGCTAGGGCATTAAAGCGGTTGTTAATCATGTTCAAGGCGTTACGCAAGTTTGATTTGCGGTATTCACCTCTTGCTAAATTAGCAAAATTGGTTGTGATACGTGTATTGGTTGATGGATGATAATTTTCGTCGAGTGAAACGCTTTTAATGTTAAATGTAAAATCTTTTTTCATCGTGTTATGTATCCAATTTTTATAATTTAAACCTGATTGATGCTTTGCGCTTTATTAACCTTTTAACTTAGTGTGCTGGTTTGTTATTCAGCAGCTTTAAGTTGTTAGTAATAGTGTTTAGCGCTAAGTGATGAGTAATTTATACGTGGGTTGGTACATGAATAAAAACGGTTTAATTTCACATAAAACATGAGTCATATTCATTACTTGATATGAATAGATGCAATTACATAAAAATCAGTCAAAATACGTGATTAAATTATAGGATTTTAGTAGGGAAGTGTAGGTGTCTAGACTTCTATTTAGGCTGTTTGTATTTATTTCATGTTGAACATGAATGATATTCAACACTTGTTTTTTAAACTAGAATAAACAAATATTTATATAGCTTTATTGTTTTTAAGTTTTATTTTAATTTAAAACAATGGTTTAGGTTGTTGTGTGGTGTAATTAAAGTCTTGTTGAAATGCACAGAACGGTGTTCCTCCCATTTATAACGTTTAGATAGCTAAGAGTAACTTGCGTTTAGCTACTCAAAAATCTATAGCCTTGTTATTTATTCGGCTGATTTTAATTTGTTAATTAACAGAGGTCGTTTTTTGAGTGAAATGTCTGTTAATGTAAAATCAAAGACATACTACTGACTAAATTGCTTAAAGGAATGATTACAAAATGACGGATAATAAAGTAGCTTTACTGCGGTTTCCCGCTTTTATAATTGACATTACTTTGGTTATGTTGCCATTGTATGTACTAACAACAGTAGGAAAAACATTTAATCTGTTTAATGAAAATATACCGATTGAATGGCTTATGCTTTGCTATATACCTATGATGTTTTTTATTTATTGGGTATTAAATATTAATGTGGGAAAAAGAATATTTGGTCTTAGCATCGTGGATGCAAATACTGGCAATAAGGCGACTGTTTTTCAATTATTTAAAAGGTCGCTTCTATTTTCACTTATAGTATCGTTTAATTTGGCTTTTATAATTCCGCTATTTGTATCTAAAAAGCATCAAAGTTTTCATGATATGTTAGCAAACACAGTCGTCGTCAAAAATCCTAAAAAGTAATGAACCTTTAATTTACGTTATTTTAGTTTACGTTATTGTTAGGTGTGCCAATTCGATATGGCATAAAAATTAACATATAGATAAAAGTACATAGAAAAGTAAATAGCAAATTTAGTTGTAGTACTGAGTAGTTGTAGCAATATTTATGAATGGCTCTATTAGGAGGTGGAAATGACCGATGCTGAACGATTACTAAAAGAAGAACTTATAAAAGCTAATCTAAAAAAGCTAGTTTTAGAGCTTGAAAATAATAACATACAAGAGCCTAAAGGATTAGCCTCAGGTAAAATGGTTGTAGAGTTAAAAGAGGACCATGATGAATGATTCTAAAATAGTAAATCAGATTTAATTTAAAGAACATTCATACAATTACTTAAAAAGTTACTTAAAAAGCTAAATACAGAGATTATTTATGACTAAGAATGTTGTGTGTGTAGTAGCTGCTTTATTTATTGTATCTTGTAGTTTTAACTATGAAGATAACTTTAAAATATTAACTTTTAAAAAAGTGATTGATGAGGAAAATACGCAATATAACGTGTGTGATAATTTATTACTTACTAAAACTGAAATTGCTTTGTATTTTGATATTGCAGAACAAGTGAGTAATGAAAAGGAACACGGTGAGTCACTTATTATGCCTTGTAAATATTCTGGGAAGTTAATAATGGACCACAAAACATATTCATACGACATTTTTGCTGGTGGAACTGGCTATATTTATAACAATAAAGGTTGGGTTGTAAAAAACTTTATCTGTAAGGATACGAGCTGTTGCAATAAATTTTCGAACTTATGCTGAATTTTTTGAACTTAGGCTTTTACATCATCCGATTCCGAGGTTTTTAGTTATCTTATGCCTTGGGAGCCGCAATTCAGTTAACTAAGGTTTTTTAAACTTAGACTTAGACTTAAACTTAGGGCTAGGAAGCACAATAAGAATTACTATCCATACGATCCAAAAACATACTGCGGGCAAAATATCATTAAGAATATAAGGCATGCTGGTATAGTATCCTTTTGGAGCAGAAGACTCAGAAGATACGAGGAAGATACTAATAGGCTTTAAGTAAGCCGGATAGTGGGGGTTTGATTTAAAAACAATACTCGCATAAGGCCAAACAAGTAACCAATAGATTGACCCCGATAACTTATTCCATAATATACGTTTAAAATTACTGACACTTACAAACATTTCTACTTCCATTTACTATTTCCACATAGTGGTTGCTTTGCGAGTTTATTAATAAGCTTATCCAACTACTTAACTACTAATCCACGCTTTTGCTGACTGAACAATACACATGATATTTCATTATCTATTAGAGCCCATAACTGTATTGCATTTAACTAAAAATTTATCTGATTATTTAACCTTACATTATAGTTAAAACAATTTACTAAGACCCTGTTGTGAATAAAGTTTTTATATCTCGTCTATCTGTAGTTCATTTAGAGGTAGGTAAAATTACGAACTTAAATATTACTCTGTAGAGTATATACCCGTAAGGAAGTACTAATAGATGGATTACTTAAAAAATTTAATAACAAAATTCATAAATGCGATGCAAAAACGTCCTGGTTTACTTGCTGTTTTAGCTTTTTTATCTGGTGTTGCTAGTTTTGTACTTGTTGATAGAAAAGAGTCGTTCTCGCAGGTTATTGCTATATTTTTGCTTGTTAGTTGGTTGTGGTTGATTATTGATAATTGGCTGCGTGATAAGGTGGAAGAAAAATTTGGTATTGCCGTTTCTCCTAACGTAATGCGTTTTGCATTACAGATGGTACAGCAAGAAAGTCTATTTTTTGCTTTACCCTTCTTTTTGGCTGTTACTCAGTGGGATCATCCACAAGCCATTTTTACTTCGCTAATTATTTTATGTGCTGTTGCCTCAGTTATTGATCCTTTTTATTACAAGAAGCTAGCCAAAAATCGTACATTATTTAGTATATTTCATAATTTTGCTTTGTTTGTTGTATTGCTTGTAACTTTACCCATTTTATTAAACCTTACAACAAGCCAAAGCCTCTTAATTGCTTTAGTTACTGCTGTATTTATTACACTTCCTAGCTTAGGTAATTTAATGCCTAATGTGCGCTGGTGGCGGTTTCCTATTCTTGTGCTTGTTTTATCTTCATTAAGCGCTGGTATTTGGCAGCTTAAAAGCTATATACCACCGGCAGCATTGCGTTTAACTGATATTACGCTGGCTCATGAAGTTGACTTACAACATAAAAAGCCCGTAGGGAGTATTAAACAGTTAGATTCTTATACGCTGCATCATCAAGGTTTATATAGCTGGACAGCCGTTAAAGCGCCAAGAGGCTTAAATGAAAAAATATTTCATGTATGGATACATAATAAAAAAGAAGTTGATCGGATAACGCTAAATATAAATGGCGGACGAGAGCTTGGTTATAGAGCATGGACACATAAAGTAAACTTTCCAAGTGATGCTGTAGGTAAGTGGCAAGTTAAGGTAGTTACTGAATCTGGTCAATTAATTGGTTTAACGAAATTTATTGTTACACCTTAACTAACTCAGTTGGCTGCAATTTGAACAAATAGCTGATATTGTTTTTTGCAGACTTAACTAATGGATATAAGTTATGAGTATTGCATTTGAAATTTTTATTTGGCTAATAATTGAAACTGGTTTGAGCTTTTTGTTTTACTCGACCGGCTGGTTACTTTTAAAAGTGGTAACGCTTGGGCGGTATAAAGGCGAGCTTAAAGACTTTGCATCGTATAGAGCGAGCAAAGCTAGAAAGGTTGATTTAATATTTCTATTAGGTTTTTGTTTTTATGTTGTATTAATTATCTTTATGGCTTATTTAAGTTATTAATTTATAAGGGCTGCTTATTTAAAGCAGCCCTTAGCTATTAATACAATGAGGTGACTTTATCTCATTGCGTTTAATGAGTAGCTCTATCGCCCCAAATATCTTCTAAGCGGCTATCTCGTCCACAACGCCAGCGGTAAGTATTGTAACGAATTGAGTTGTTTTTATAATAATCTTGGTGGTAGCTCTCTTTTCCTTTAATA
This sequence comes from Pseudoalteromonas sp. SWXJZ94C, assembly GCF_015864385.1. Lineage (NCBI taxonomy): Bacteria > Pseudomonadati > Pseudomonadota > Gammaproteobacteria > Alteromonadales > Pseudoalteromonadaceae > Pseudoalteromonas > Pseudoalteromonas sp. SWXJZ94C. Next base: position 98,904 of record NZ_JADYXF010000008.1, on the reverse strand, counting down.
GGATAGAAGGTACTCGCGTTTAATATTGGCGTAACAACGGTTTGATTTGGAAATTCAGCTATTACGGCTTCTTTTGTTTTTTCAGCTAATTTACGCTCTTGTTCATTAGCAACAAATATAGCACTTAGGTAACTTGGACCCTTATCACAAAATTGACCTCGTGCATCAAAGGGATCAATATTCACCCAGTAATGATCGAGTATACCTTGATAGCTTACTATTGCAGGGTCGTATGTAATTTCGACCGCTTCGTAATGACCACGATGATTACCATTGTATGTTGGGTTTTTTAACTCCCCACCAGTAAAACCAGAAATAACGTCAGTTACGCCTTCTAGCTTTTCAAAATCGCTTTCCATACACCAAAAACAACCACCGGCTAAAACGGCTTTTTCGGTTTTATCTGCATGGGCGAGTGACGCATAAAACAGTACAGATGAAGTTAAAACTATGCCTAATATTTTTTTCATAAAAATCTCACATCTAAATGATGAATGTATAAAGCGCTATGTAGTTATACAATTAGACCTGTTATTTACAAAACGTCTTTCATTTTTATTAAGTGCTAATTTTTGAAGTGACTATAAATAGATATGCACAAAGAATTAATAACAAAAAGGCTACCTAATAACTTAATAGGCAGCCTATTACTGATAAGTGGTTAAATAGCTTGTTACTTATTTTGTTGTTCTCTTGCTAATTGGTTTGGCAAAAGCTCCTCAACTATTTCGCGAGCAGGGAGGGTGTAGCGTGTACCGTCAAACATCACTGAGGTGAATTCATTAATATTAGTAATACCTGTTAGGGTCCAGCCTTCGCCGCGCTTTGGGCAATAGACAGTCGTTGTGGGTTGTATTACTTTAAACTCGTCGTTCATGGGAATGTGCACTCATATAATACTTGTTAATGGGATATGGTAAGTTAATAATGTATTTCCATAAAGAGCTATTTCAACTGACTAACTAAAAATAAATGTTTAAAAATTTAAAGTTACCTCGCGTTACTCTGCGTTTGATCACTCATAAGCATGCCGCTAAATTATTTACTATTTTAAATAATCCACTTGTTGCTCAATTTAATGATTATAAAACTCCGCTTAGCAAAGCCGATATTAAACAATTAATACAAGACGATATAAGCGCATACTACGAGGGCGAAGTTATTCGTCTAGCAATTGAACATAATACAGATAGAGATTTAATAGGCACATGTGGTTTATATAAAATAGAACATACAAGTAAGACTGCATTTATTGGTTTTGAACTCGATCCGCTTTTTTGGCAACAAGGTTTAATGTTTGAAGCGCTGGTGGGTTTTATAAGTGCTTTGCCAAGCGTACAGCAAATAAACTACCTTTTTGCTGAGGTGAGTACGCAAAATATACGTTCGCATACTTTATTAACTAAACTTGGATTTTCGCTTACGAGTAAAGCGGTCATACAAAGTATGTGTGGAGTGGGTGATTTAAAGTTAGATGAAAATGATGGTAAGGATAAAAGCGAAATTTGGTTTAAGTGCTTAAAAAGCTAAAATGTTTAATAACCACTTTTGAATATTTAATTAGAAAAGAGTCTATAATGTTATAAAAATAATCACTTTGAATAATGATGAAGTGTAAGCAAATGAATTTGTTACCCGAGTTTTATTAAACGTGTTCGCTTAACAAGGATTTTATATGCTAGAAAAACTCTCCCAAGATGCCCTCGTTATTTGGGCTACCATAGACCCAATAGGAACTATGGCGCTGTTTGCTGCGCTAACCTCACACCTAACAGATCAACAACGTCGTAAAACAGCCTTTAAAACGGTGCTCTATGCAGGGTGTGTATTATTAGGCTCTATTTTAATTGGTCAACTTATACTTAATGCAATGGGTATTAGGTTAGTATCGTTTCAATTAGGGGGCGGTATTATATTATTTTTATTTGGTTTACAGATGATTTTTGATAGCGACTCAAATAAAGCAAAGCAAGATCCAGAGCACGATATTGCAGTATTCCCGCTTGCCATACCTGCAACAGCAACTCCAGGCGCTATATTAGCGGTTATATTACTTACCGATAACCATATACATCCAATTTCGACTCAGATAGGCACAGCCCTTGTTACACTTGGCGTATTGGGCATTACATTAATATTGTTATTACTGTCGGGTAAAATTATTAAGCTAATTGGTACTGGTGGAGCATCTATTTTAACGCGTGTGATGGGGATGATATTAGCTGCGTTTTCAGTAGAACTTATTATGACAGCGCTTGAAATAAAACAATGGGTTAAGCTAGATTAAAATTAGCTGTTAATTCAATATTTAGGAAATGCCGTATGGCTGTAAAAATAACAAAACACTATTTTATAAATTTAAGTTTAGCCATTGTAATATTTGCTTTAGGTATTTTAGCCATTCGTTATTACAACCATTATGTATCTGCCTATACAGATATAACAATTAACTCTAAAGTGCTTAACGAATCGCGCAAAGTGTTTATTAGATTACCCGCTAATTACAATCCCCAAAAAGCGTACCCATTAATTATTAAAACAGATGGTAATTTTAATTTAGAAACATGGGATCAAGCACTTACAAAGCAAGCCAAAAGTGAAAAAGGGGATAAGGCTATATTGGTGTCTATTCCTAATTTATTTTTTACTGATACACGCAATCGCGATTTAGTGCCTCCTTATGCTCGACAAGAGGTAAATACAGAGCCTCGTTTAGAGCTTGAAACACTTCCTGAACCGAATGGGGAAGCCGATAAGTTTTTGCAATTTATAGAAACAGAGCTACTCCCGTATTTGTCGGCTAACTATAAGCTTACTGATAATCGTATTTTAAGTGGGTTTTCGGCTGGAGGGAGCTTTGTACTTTATACACTGCATACAAAGCCTGAGTTGTTTAATGGCTACTTTGCATTTAGCCCTGCTGCTTGGTATGACGACATGACCGTAGTTAAAAGAGTAGAGACATTTTTACAAAACGAATCTAGCAGACTTAAATCACGTACTTATTTGTATATATCTGTGGGTGGAGCAGAGAACCCATTAATGTTAGAGGCGTTTAATAATTTAGAGTCAGCTTTAACAGCAAATCCTAATACTAACCTTGTGTGGCAAAGTGCTATAAATGCAGGTGCAGAGCACTCAGATAATCCACCGCTTAGCGTAGCTACTGCTTTGGCGGGGTATAATAAGTTTATTAAAGAGTAAGTTTGTTTGGTTTAAGTATTAACTGTATAAATATACAGTTAATACTGTTTTATATATTTTTAATAACAAACAAACTTTATATTTTTAGACTTAGTTTAATATTATTAAGTACTTATACGTTTGTCTGGTTTTAAAGTCAGTTTTGTATAACGTTCTTAAGAACTGTGTTTATATACAGCTAATGGTCATTGAGTTAAAATGCTATCAATACTTAGCACTTATATAGCCCATAATTTGTTTACAGCTTTTAATGTACGTTGTGTGTTTAGAGGGTTAGTAATATGCTGTGTAAGTATCGTGCAATTTCAATATAACCTCACCAAAGTTACATCATAGTTTTAATACTGTTTTTGTAGTTAAAGAATAATAATAGTTAATGGCTGGTGGCTTTACATATAAAGAACACATCATACTAAATTTAGTTTAATACTTGCCTAAGCAATAGAGTGAATTGTAACTAAAATGATCAAAAAGGGAGTGCGAAATACAAGATGGTAGATTTAGAGAAGTAAAAGAGCATTTTATAAATGCTCTTTTACTACATATTAAGGCTTTGCTTTTTTAAAAACAATACGAGTGTAATTATAAATGCGAATACACTACAACTTATAAATACATTTTGCTCACCACCAGGAATATATTCCATAAAAGACGTAAAAAACTGACCCGAAAATACAGCCATCGTAAAGTAAGATAAATTTTTACCACGTACTTTTACATCGCTTAGTTCAACCGTCATATGATTTAAAAGAGGGATGCTAAAACCAAACCCTATGCCTATTAATATTGCGCCTAAAATTAAAAGTAGGGTGCTTGCGTATGTAAAACAAATATACGATAAACCAAAAGCTAAAAAAGCAAATGCCAACACTTTGGGTTCACCTAGCAACTTTGTTACTTTAGGCATAAAGCCAGCTGTAACCACTGCGACTAAAGATATAAATGCGAGTAATTGACCAATTTGTGACTCGTTATAATTTTGTGCATTCATAGTAATAGGAAGTAAAACGGTTGATGTAAAAAATATGGTCATTGCTAAAGTCGAGATTACATAAACACTTTTTAAAGAAAGTCCGTTAATCGTTTCAGCCGTGTTGAGCTCAACTATTTCTTCATTATTGTGGTTTGTTAAATTTTTATTTGGCACAAATAACAAAAGCATCGCTAAAAATACCCATGCAATTAAATAAAGTGAAAGTGGTAAGCCCCAAAACTGCGACGCAAGTAAACCACCTAAAAATAAAAATACAACACCACCTAGCTCTATTGCCATGCCTTGTTTTGCAATCATACCTAGGCGCGCTTCGCCTGTGTACCATGTTGAAATTAAAACAGTGCAACTAGCCATCACAACAGCAGTTATGCCACCAAGTAAAAATCGATTAGCAAATACTAATGTAGGACCATTTAAAAAATAAACACTGGCACCTGCAAGACCATATAAAAACAAACCAATTATTAAGAGTTTATAAGCGCCGTGTTTATCTATTAGTTTTCCCGCAATAGGAGCAAACACAACGGCACCTAACGAGGGAAGTGTAATTAAAAGTACGGCGTTATCGGTTATACCTAATCCTTGTGAAATACTTACTAAACCCGGAGCAAGTAAGGTGCCTACCATTATAGTTAAGCTAGCTATGCAAAGGAGTGTAAAGCTACCTGCTGTTTTTAATTTATTCATATGTACTCCTAAATTTTAAAGTAATTATTTTTTAGCTAAAGAGTTAAAAACTGCGCTTAGTAAAATAAATATAATGCTTACAACTACAACTCCTGGCCACTGATAAAGTGCAAATGCTTTTACACCAACCATTGAGCCAACAGCGCCGCCAATGTAATAACCAAGCATGTAAATTCCATTTATGCGGCTTTGCGCTGATGGATCAATACTAAAAACACGAACTTGGTTAGCGACTTGAGCACTAAATATGGCAAAGTCGATTAAGATAATACCCACTATTAATGATGCCAAACTGCCATTAAATAAACCGGTAATTGCAAAACCAATGGCCGCTAACGCAAGAGCAATCATTATTAAAGTTTTAGATCCTAGTTTGTTAACCCATTTACCAGATGACTTAGCACCAATTACTCCTGCCAAAGCAATTACGCCAAATAAACCAGCTTGTTGTGCGTTGTAGTTAAATGGTTCATCGCTTACATAAATAGCAAGTGTTGCCCAAAGTACGTTAAATGAAGCAAACCAAAAAGCACCTGAAAGTGTAAAATGTTGTAGCGATTTATGTTTAGTAAATAATGCCAATGTACTTTTAATAAGCGCCAAGTAACGCAAGTTAGTGCTGGGCTTGTTTGAAGGTAAAAAAATGCGGAGTAGTACACCAAATAAAGCTGCAAGTAATGCCGACATTAAAAATACATTTCGCCAGCCAAATTGCTCACCTACAAATCCGCTTAACGTTCTTGAAAGTAAAATACCAATGGTTAAGCCCATCATTAAGGTGCCTAATGTTGCACCTTTTTGATCTGCAGATACAAGCGATGCCGCAAACGGTATTAGCTGCTGGGTAATATTGGCGCTTACACCAATTAAAAATACCGAGATAAGTAACAACGAATAGTTTGGCGCTAGCATTGCAGTACCGCAAGCAAACACCAATAAACACGATAAAAGACTAATTAAACGCCTGCGGGTAATTGAGTCACCCAAAGGAGATATAAACAATAAGGCAAACGCATAACCAATTTGTGTTAACGCAGGAATACTACCTAGTTGCGAATTACTTAAGTTAAACTCGCTCGCTATAAGCGGCAAAATAGGTTGGCTGTAATATAAATTGGCAGCTGTTGCAGCAATTGCAGTGGTCATCAGTAATAATATAAACCGACTCAATGATTGATTATGTTCAGGCTTTGCCATAGTGCTCTCTGATTTTTAAACATGGGGTAATAATAAGAGTTCTTTACCTATAACAAAAATCATATTATTTTATAGAATCTATACAATAATTGTATTTAAGGCATGTTATGGACATAAAAACATTAAAGAGCTTTGTAAATGTTGCTAAGCATCAAAGTTTTTCAGAGGCAGCGAAAGAGCTACACACCGTGCAGCCGGCAATAAGCAGGCACATTGCACAGTTAGAAAACGAGCTTGATGTTGTATTATTTATAAGAAACTCGAGAGACGTTGCAATAACTCAAGCCGGTGAGCAGTTATTAAAAGATGCCAACGCAATTTTGGCGCTCGCTGCAAAAGCTAAAACTCAAGTTAAACGAGCGCACAATGGGCAGGTAGGTACACTTAATATTGCCCATTTAAGTTCAGCATGCCTAACCTTTATGGCAACACTTGTACGAAAATATAAACAGCAATATCCGCATGTGCATGTCACCTTGTTCGAAATGACCGCGACGGAACAAATAAACGCTTTTAAAAATGAATTAATTGATATTGGGTTTTCGCGACCATTACCTGAGTCAATTAGTGATGAATTTATAAAACACGATATTTATATCGATAAGTTAGTCGCTGTTTTAAATAAAGATCATAACGAGTCTGACAAATTGAGTATTGATTTGAATGACTTAAAAAATGATAAATTTGTTATTTTTGATCGAGACGAAGCAGTTGGTTTATTTGATGAAACCATAATGCTTTGTAAAAGTGCTGGTTTTTCGCCAAATATAATAAGCCACCCTCGACATATGCAAACATTAGTTACCGAAGTTGCAGCAGGGCTTGGAATATCGATTGCTCCACATTGTGTTCGTAAATTATATAGCGAAGGGTGTGTGTTTGTGGCAATAAAAAATGCGACTAAAAAAATACCGGTAGAAGTGCAATATAAACAAAGTAACTTAAACGCAACAGTACACGCTTTTGTTGATATAGCGCTGGCCGCAAAGCCCGAGATACAACGGAGCATGGCTTAAACACTTACTTAAAATCCGAGTAAAACTACTAAAACCCTACAATATAATTATCGTAGGGTTTTAAATAAATTTAGCTTAAATTAGCATTAAAGTTTATATCTAAAGCCAATAGCGATGCCATCATCTTCCGACTGTTCCATTAAAGCTTGCTGTTCTTTGTTATTACTTTGAAAGTCACCAAAATCTTTACGTGCTTCTACGTAAGCAATAGTGTCTGCATCAATAAGATAGTGCAAACCAATAACAGCAAATTGACGTTTAAATACATCATTTGGATCGGCGTTAAAGTTTGGCTGAATAACGTAGTCGTCGCCGGCGTCAAACAGGTTATAGGCAATAAAAGGGCGTAAGTCGTTATCAAAACGATACGATGCAAAGGTTTCGACCCCAATAGCATCTTTAATTAAACGTCCTAGGTTGTCGGTATCATGATTTTGGTTTTTATTAACGTTAGCCGCTACATATAAGCCAGGTGCATTAAAGTCGCCCCATTTAATACCCGCACCGTATATTAAGTCCTCAACTGAGCGGGTAGTACCATCACCAAAAGTAAGGTCAAACTCTCCTCTGTTTACACCTGCAGTAAGGGTAAGCATTTTAGTTACGTTATAAGTAACTGCACTGCCAAACGTTGAGTTAAATTCGACTCTTTGGGCTGCACTATCACCAGACTCCCATAATGTTTGGCATTGCGATTGTGATATATCGGTAATATCGCAGGTATAAAAATCATCGTTTTTTAATTGAGCTTGTATTGTAAAATCAAATTTTTTGTAGCTATTACGATACTGCACGAGTTTGTCGCCACGACCAGTTCCATTCACTGCGCCATCGTCTTTATTGTACGTATATACACCAGCGGCATTACCATCCCACACAAAGCTATTATTTGTGGCATAAACTACGTCGTACCAAGCACCCCATTGTTTACCAATTGTAAGTTGCCCGTATTTTTCATGAGAAAGACCCGCATAACCTAAACGGTTATACAAAAACTCATCTTGAATGGATTCAAAGCGGTTATTGTAAACAATGTCACTACTGCCCACAGGGTTTACACCCCATTCTACAAGTGCAAGTGCCATCCAATCATTTTTAAGTTTTCGCTCAAAACTAAAGTTGATTCGTGAAGTTCCATTGACGACTTCGGTCTGACCTTGAGTATTAATTACACGAACATCTACATAACCACCAACATTTAAGGCGTTAGTGTCATCTTTATACAATTCGACTGCGAATACAGTCGGAGCAGCTACAATAAGTGCACTAAACAGTGCCGCTAATTTTATGTTCATTTTATATTGCCTCAGTGTGTGAACGACTGTTTTTACCAAAGTGAAATTTTAATAGTTGCAGACTAACAAAGCACTATATAGCTCAAAAGTGAAAAATACTCATTAAAAGTGACAACAAAACACCATGAATATTCACTCACCGTTAACGTTGTTTTTATTGTGTTAAAAACATTTGATTATTGATGTGGTTAGATAGGTAAATAGTGCTGTAAAACGCTTAATAGCATAAATATTAATTTGAATTTATTTCACGTTGATTAAAAAATAACGTGTAGTGTAATTGCTCTAAAATAGCTTTATTTTCAATGGTATAACTAAAAATAATTTTAAGGTAATAAAATGCGATAGATTAAACCAGATAGATACCATCCATCATTTATCAATAAGAGATGCAAGACGCTGAGTTGTTTTTAAATATAGTTTTATTAATTGAAATAATTGAAATAATTGATAGAAGGTTACTTTAAGCCCAAATTTAATTCTTACTAAAATAAGCCACCAGCATTCCTATAAACTTTATTTATTACTGTACATTTAAATAAGGCTAGTACGCATTAAAAATGCACTGTAATGCCTGTGTTTGAAAATAATCTTTGATAGAAAAAAGGCCTGATTTGGTATAAACTGCGCGCAATTTAAATACATCCTTACACCCTCGGAGGGTAGCGCTATTATTAGTACAGCTAATGTCACCATGCAATTTGGTGCTAAACCATTATTTGAAAATATCTCAGCAAAATTTGGCGACGGAAACCGTTACGGTTTAATCGGTGCAAATGGTTGTGGTAAATCAACATTTATGAAAATTTTAAGTGGTGAGCTTGAAGCGTCTTCAGGTAATGTAAGTACTGATCCAAATGAACGCGTTGCTAAATTAAACCAAGACCAGTTTGCATACGAAGAATACTCAGTAATTGACACTGTGATCATGGGTCACAAGCAATTATGGGAAATTAAACAAGAGCGCGACCGTATTTATTCTTTACCAGAAATGAGTGAAGAAGACGGCATGAAAGTAGCCGATCTTGAAACTGAATTTGCCGAAATGGATGGTTACTCTGCTGAATCTAAAGCAGGCGAGCTTTTATTAGGCGTAGGTATTGGCACAGACCAACACTTTGGTCCAATGTCTGAAATAGCACCTGGTTTTAAACTGCGTGTGCTACTTGCTCAAGTATTGTTCTCAGACCCAGACATTATGCTACTGGATGAGCCTACCAATAACTTGGATATTTATACTATTAAGTGGTTAGAAGACGTGTTGAACCAACGCGACTGCACCATGATCATCATCTCGCATGACCGTCACTTTTTAAACTCTGTGTGTACACACATGGCCGACATTGACTACGGCGAGCTACGTATTTACTCAGGTAACTACGACGAATACATGTTTGCAGCAACGCAAGCCCGTGAGCAGTTATTAAGTGAAAACGCGAAGAAGAAAAACCAAATTGCTGAGCTTCAACAGTTTGTTTCGCGTTTCTCTGCTAACGCATCTAAAGCTAAGCAAGCAACATCGCGTGCTAAGCGTATTGATAAAATTCAGTTAGATGAAGTTAAAGCGTCATCACGTCAAACGCCGTTTATTCGTTTCGATCAAGAAAAACAGTTATTCCGCAACGCACTTGAAATGAATAATCTAACGCAAGGTTTTGACGATACAACTTTATTCTCAGGCCTTGAAGGTTTAGTAGAAGTTGGCGAACGTATTGCTATTATTGGTGAAAATGGTGTTGGTAAAACAACATTACTTAATACTTTAGCAGGGCGCTTGGCGCCTAAAGCCGGTGAGTTTAAGTTTTCTGAAAACGCGAACATTGGTTATTACGCGCAAGATCACGCTGACGAATTTGCAACCGACATGAACTTGTTTCAGTGGATGGAGCAATGGCAACAAGAAGGCGACGACGAGCAAGTAGTTCGTAGCTTTTTAGGTCGTATGTTGTTTTCGCAAAACGATATTAAAAAGTCAGTTAAAGTAATATCTGGTGGTGAGCAAGGTCGTATGCTGTTTGGTAAAATTATGATGCATAAACCAAACATATTACTTATGGATGAGCCAACCAACCACATGGATATGGAATCTATTGAAGCGCTTAACTTAGCACTTGAAGCCTACGAAGGGACATTGATGTTTGTATCGCACGATCGTCAATTTGTATCCTCTGTTGCTACTCGTATTTGGGAAGTTAAAGACGGTGAAATAATCGACTTTAGAGGCAACTACGCAGAATACTTAGCGAGTAAAGAAGCTTAATAACCTATTTACCCGTTAACTCTAAAAAGCCATGTTTAAACATGGTTTTTTTTGTTTTTGTGAGTCGCAATTAAACTTGGTTTGGGTATAATACCCGCCTAAAACCGGACATAAGTCCGCTATTTTGAAAATACATTACTGAGGAATATTTATGACTGTTGGCATTATTATGGGTTCTAAATCAGATTGGCCAACCATGGAACACGCAGCACTTATGCTAGAACACTTTGGCATTAAGTACGAAACTAAAGTTGTGTCTGCACACCGAACTCCTCAATTACTTGCTGATTACGCAAGTTCAGCCGCAGAACGCGGCATTAAAGTTATCATTGCGGGTGCTGGCGGCGCAGCGCATTTACCAGGTATGGCGGCTGCATTTACTTCGCTTCCTGTACTGGGTGTTCCAGTAAAATCAAAAGCATTAAACGGTGTTGATTCGTTACTGTCTATTTGCCAAATGCCAAAAGGCGTTGCAGTAGGCACATTAGCAATTGGCGAGCCCGGTGCTGCAAATGCAGGTTTATTAGCTGCGCAAATTTTAGGATGTCAAAATCCAGAAATTTTTGCAAAAATTGAAGCGTTTCGTAAACAACAAACCGAGACTATTTTAGCTAATCCAAATCCTGCAGAGTAATAATGAATATTCTAATTTTAGGTGCTGGTCAATTAGCTCGAATGATGAGCCTTGCCGGTGCACCACTTAATTTAAATGTGGTTGCTTACGATGTAGGCAGCAAAAAAATCATGCACCCGTTAACTGGTGAGGTTTATACAACCACACTAGAGCAGGCTATTATAGACGCTGACGCAATTACAGCAGAATTTGAACACATTCCTGATGATGTATTAACACTTTGTTGTAATAGCAATAAGTTTTACCCAGGAAAAGCGGCGATTAAAACTGGCGGCGACCGTGCTCTTGAAAAAGCATTACTTGATAAAACCGACGTAGCGTGTGCGCCGTATCAATTAATTACTGAAAAAGCACATCTAGAACAAGCTGTTAAAAGTTTAGGTAAGCCATTAGTCATTAAAACCTGCCAAGCGGGTTATGATGGTAAAGGTCAATGGCGTTTAAAATCTGACTTAGAAATAGATAAAATTTGGTCAGAAATGGCAGACTTTATTGCCTCTGGCACAGAGCAAGCACCGCACACTATTATTGCAGAAAAAATGATCCCATTTGATCGCGAAGTCTCCATTATTGGCGCACGCGATATACACGGTAACGTTGCTATATACCCATTAACAGAAAATGAGCACACAGATGGTGTGCTAACGTTTTCTATTGCAGGTAAAAATAATCATAGCGTGCAAACTCAAGCCACTACTGCATTTACAAAGTTAGCGAATGAACTTAATTATGTAGGCGTGCTAGCTATTGAGTTTTTTGACGTACAAGGCACGTTGCTTGTTAACGAAATTGCTCCACGTGTTCATAACTCTGGTCATTGGACGCAGCAGGGATGTCATTGTTCGCAGTTTGAAAACCACATGCGCGCTGTTGCCGGCTTACCTTTGGGTAACACTGAGCTTAAACAAATCACCGCGATGATAAATGTTCTTGGTCAACCAAGCATTCCAGCTGACGTTCTAAAGTTTGCAGATGTTACTAGCCATTGGTATGGTAAAGCACCAAAGCCTGGGCGTAAGATGGGTCATATAAACGTATCGGCAGATAGTATGAACGACTTGGCTGATAAAGTTGGAGAGCTCACAGAATATTTACCTGAGGAACAATACCCAGGTCTTTTAAAAGCGGCTGCAAACCTAATTTTACATTAAACAATTAATTCTTTGTTTTACTAAATGCCGAGCTTGCTCGGCATTTTTTTTGATTAAATAAAGCGCTTGGTTATCAAGTTTGTGAAATAATAAAGTTGTCTACAATTTTACAGTGAAATTATTTAATGAAACTTAAAGCAATTTATAGCGCAATACTTGTTGCGGCTTCTTTCAGTATAAGTGCATTTGCATCAGACTCTCTTCGTGTTGCTACATTTAATGTCAGCATGGATGCAACAAATCACACACCTAAAGGCGAGCAAGTTAAAAGCGATGCCTTAGTTAACGCACTTAAATCAAATAACCAACAAATTAAAAATATTGCTGAAATAATTCAACGTGTTCGTCCTGATATTATTTTACTTAATGAGTTTGATTTTGTACCTAAAGAGCAAGGTGTAGAGTACTTTAATAAGCACTATTTAAATGTAAGTCAGCAAAAGCAAGATGCTATAAATTATCCTTATTTTTATATAGCGCCTGTTAACACCGGTTTAGCAACAGAATTTGATTTAGATAACGATGGTAAAAAAAATAGCGTAATGGGCGATGCACAAGGTTTTGGCTTTTTTGAAGGGCATTACGGCATGGCCGTGCTTTCTAAATTCCCAATTGATTTTGATAAAATAAGAACGTTGCAAACCTTCAAATACAAAGACATGCCTAACGCGCAAATGCCATTAATGCCTAAAACAGGTGAAAACTGGTATAACGAGCAAGAGTGGCAAGCACTGAGACTGAGCTCTAAGTCGTTTTGGGATTTACCTGTTACTGTAAACAACAAGACCATACATGTACTTGCATCGCACCCAACGCCACCGGTGTTTGATGGTGAAGAAAATCGTAATGGTAAACGTAATCATGACGAAGTAAGGCTAATTGCCGATTATGTAGCAAATGCTAATTATATTTACGATGACCAAGGTAAAAAAGGGGGGCTAAAAGCCGATTCTCGCTTTGTTATTTTAGGCGATTTAAATGCAGCTCCCGAGGGCGACAAAGCACGTACTAATACAACCGATCAAATACTTAAAAATCCACTCATTAACGCCAGCTTTACTCCAAAAAGTACAGGCGCTAAAGAGCAATATAGCAGTGTACCTTATGGGCAAAACTACAGTGCAAATTGGCAGGCTCGAGTAGATTACGTACTACCGTCAAACTATGGATTAAAAATTAAAAACGGCGGTGTGTTTTGGCCAAGTAAAACAAGCGATGAGCATCGTTTAATTGAAGATAGAAACGCTTCAAGCGATCATCGACTGGTTTGGCTTGATTTAATAGTTGAATAAGCATAACCAAACGGCTGTAAAGCGCTATTAAACTGAGCTTTACCTTGTTTAATAGCTATTTATCTTAAAAAATTGCAATAACTTGAGTGCTTCTGCTTAAATACGGTCTAATTATAATAATTGTATAGAAGCACTATGATTTTTAATTTTTCTTCATCTAAAACGTTAGTGGCATTAGCTGTTGCCTCAAGTGTGATGCTTGCAGGTTGTGCTGCTACAGCAAATACTTCTTCTCCAACACAGCAAAGTGCTTTACCAGCAACTAATGTTGCTGCGGTTGTAAACACGCCAGCAGATACTGGCTCGCAAAATATAACACTAGAGCAAGCAATGGCCGATCCTGATTGGATGGGTAATCAACCAGAGCGTGCTTACTGGGCGAGCGATTCGGCTACTATTATTTATGCTCAAAAAGAGCAAGGTAATACACTACGCGATTTATTTAGCCAATCAGTTACCAGCCAAACAGCAGAGCAAGTAGCACTTAATAAACTTCATACTGTGGGCTCAAATAAAGCCGTTTATTCAAAAAATAAAACAATGGCTGCCTATACGTTTAAGGGCAATGTATTTGTTAAAAACCTAAAAACCGGTGAACTTAAACAAATTACAGCGACATCAGCGAGTGAGTCTAAACCACAATTTTTAAATAATGGCGATTTAGTTTACCGTCAAGGTAATGTATTTTTTAAAGTTGATTTAAAAACAGGTTTAACTACTGAGCTTGCTAACTTAAAACTTGCTGATGAGCCAAAAGGTATTGAAGAACCAAGCACTTATATTGCTAAAGAGCAGCATAAACTTATTAAATTTGTGGCGCTACAACAAAAAAACAAAAAAGATAAGCAAGCACGCAGTGAGCAAATTAATGAGCAAAACGATTCAATTGCTAACACCGCTTACTATTTAGGTGACGGTAATAAAGTTGCAGAGGCACAGCTTTCACCAAATGGCGATGCGTTATTAGTCGTTGTACAAAAGCAAAGTGATTGGCGTGGTGAGGGCGATATTATGCCAAATTACATTACTGATGATGCAACCATTGAGCCTAAAAAAGCACGCCGTCGTGTTGCAGATGCTAAAGAAGAAACATCGCAGCTTGTGTACATCAATTTAACTAGCAAAGAGCAAACATCACTTAGTTTTGATACTTTACCGGGCTTTGATGAAGATGTTTTAGCCGCAGTTAAAAAAGAAAACTACGCACGGATAGGCAAAACATATAAGTCTAAAAAGGCGCCTCGTGGCATTAACCTTATTATGGACTGGGGTTTTGAGCAAAGCCCAATAGTATGGAACGATGAGGGCTCACAAGTAGTTGTCATGCTTGAAGCGTGGGACAACAAAGACCGTTGGCTTGCGAACGTTGATTTTAAAAACAACAAACTTGTGTCGCAACATCGCCTGTATGACGATGCATGGATTGCTTACGCATTTAACGACTTTGGTTGGTTACACAACTCAAACACGCTTTATTACCTATCGGAAGAGTCAGGTTACAGCCAGCTTTATAAAAAGCCCGTAAATGGTAAAGCAACCGCGCTAACACAAGGTCAATTTGAAGTTTCTAACTTAACGCTTACCAGCGACGACAGCGCAATTTACTATAAAGCGAATGTTGAGCACCCAGGTCTGTACGAAATTTATCGTGTAAACCCGCAAACAGGTAATAGCGAGCAAGTAACTGATTTAAATGGTATGACCGATTACACGTTAAGCCCAGATGAAACCAAGTTACTCCTTAAGCACTCAACAATTACAATGCCTAATGAGCTTTATGTAGCAGATGCTAAAGCGAATACAAAAGCAACGCGATTAACGCACACTGTCTCGGATGAGTTTTTAGCTAAAAAACTAACTGCCCCTAAAATTGTTGCCGTGCCATCGAGCCATACAGATCAACCAATATATGCAAAAGTATATTACCCAGCAGATTACGTAGAGGGTGAAGTAGGCAAAAACCGCAAAGCGGTTATTTTTAATCACGGCGCGGGTTACTTACAAAACTCACACATGGGGTTTTCGGTTTATTTTCGTGAATTTATGTTTCATTCATTACTTGCAGATGAAGGTTACATAGTGATGGATATGGATTACCGCGCATCTAAAGGTTACGGACGTGATTGGCGTACCGCAATTTATCGTCAAATGGGGACTCCTGAAACACAAGATTTAGCCGATGGCGTTAAATGGATGGCACAAAATGCCAACGTTGATACCAAAGCAGTCGGTACTTATGGCGGCTCATACGGCGGCTTTATGACCTTTATGGCATTGTTTACTGCGCCTGAGTTATTTCAATCGGGTGCTGCACTTAGACCTGTTACCGATTGGGCACATTACAATACAGGTTACACGGCTAATATATTAAACCACCCTGACGTTGACCCAATTGCATATGAGCGCAGCTCACCAATTTATTACGCAGAGGGCTTAAACAAACGTTTATTAATTAATTCACCAATGGTTGACGATAATGTGTTTTTTCAAGATTCAGTACGTTTAGTGCAGCGTTTAATTGAGCTTGAAAAACAAAACTTTGAAACAGCTATATTCCCTGTTGAACCACATGGCTTTGTTCAGCCTTCAAGCTGGTTAGACGAATATCGTCGTATTTATAAGTTATTTAAAGAAACACTTTAATTCTTAATTCTTAATTCTTAAAGTATAAAAACAAACACGCCGCGTTAGTTAAATAAACTAACGCGGCGTTTTTTGGATTGAACAAAAATTACACTTTGCCTTTCTTTTTTAAGTATTCAACAACCAGCGGTATGGCTAATAAAGTGCCGCCAATTACGCCAATTAAATGCGCATCAATAGCGACAGTAGAGTTAATAAGTTTGCCTATATCAGCATTAGGGCCACTAAATTGCTCAAACGCTATTTTAATCCATACACCAATAAATAATAAATAACCCGATTTAAGCCCTACGGTTATGTCTTTAACAGCGCCCCAAATCAGCACGCCATGAAGCAATGCGCTTAAACCAGTATAAATATGGATACTTGGACAAAACCAGTACACACCTAAACCACACCAAAGTGCCAACGTACATATATTAAATGCATAGCGAGTAGGGGATGTATATTCACCATGTAGTAACCAAATTAATAAAACACCGCTGGCATTTAAACCTAAATGAGCCCAATTAGCATGTACAAACTGGCTGGTAAATATTCTCCATAGCTCGCCTTGATTAACTAAAGGTCGGTTAAATTCAAGTAAATTATTTAAATCAAATGCAGCAAAAATGGTACTAAAAAGCAGCAAAGTTATAGGCGGTAATAAATAACGTGGTTGTAGTGGTAAATTAAACATTTTATTGTAATTTTTTAGTATAAATTTTTGCATATTGTGCCCGTTTAACTTTAAGATGCCAATTACCTCATCGTAATTAAGTGTTTTTAGTATTTTTATGCATTTTAAACTTAACTCATTATTTGCCATTAGCCTGTGCGCGGTAACATTGCCTTCTTTTGCACAGCAAACAATTGAAACTCGCGAACCAGAAGCAGCAACAGGTCTTATTCATAAACAAGTTGTGACTGGTGATAAGTATATGGTTGCAGCAGCAAACCCATATGCTTCTCAAGCTGGGCAACGTATTTTAGCTCAAGGCGGTAGCGCAGTTGATGCTGCTATTGCTACTCAACTAGTGCTTACCTTAGTTGAACCGCAATCGTCGGGAATTGGTGGTGGTACATTTATGATGTATTACAACAAAGCAAACAATAAGCTAACAAGTTTTGATGGTCGTGAAACTGCACCTGCAGATGCAGATGAAACCTTGTTTTTAGATAAACATGGTAAAGCAGTAAAATGGATTGAAGCTGTTGTTGGCGGACGCTCTGTTGGCGTACCAGGTATTTTACATGCTTTTGCTAGTGCACATAAACAATACGGCACCTTACCGTGGAGTGAATTATTTACACCCGCAATAGAACTTGCTGAGCAGGGTTTTGTGGTGTCGCCTCGTTTACACGGCCTATTAGCGCGCCAACTAAATCCGGGTGTAATGAGCATGCCGGTAATTAACGAATATTTTTACCCTAATGGAAAATTAATTGAAGCGGGCACGGTTAAAAAAAACCAGCCACTTGCTGATTTATACAAAGACATTGCAAAACAGGGTATTGATGCGTTTTATAAAGGCGATAACGCTAAACAAATGGTTAATGCTGTTCAAAACTCTAAAATTGCACCTGGTAAGTTAAGCGTACAAGACTTAGCTGATTACAAAAGTAAAGAACGAGACGCTGTATGTATTGAATACCGTGCTTATAACGTATGTTCAATGGCACCACCAAGCAGTGGCGGTGTAGCGGTACTGCAAATGCTAGGCTTGCTTGAGCATAAAGATATGGCTGCCCTTAAACCAAATGGCGAAAAAGCAATTCATTACTTTAGCCAAGCATCGCGTATTGCATTTGCTGATCGTGACGTATACATGGGCGACCCCGACTTTACGCAAGTACCAACAAAAGAGTTACTAAACAAAGACTATATTGCATCACGCGCTAAATTAATTACCGAAACAGACCAAAAAGCCGTAGCCGGTAATCCAGTCGGGTATTTAAGTTATGCAATGGATGATTCTTATGAGTTGCCGTCAACGTCGCACGTATCGATTGTAGATAGTAAAGGTAACGCAGTGTCGATGACCAGCTCTATTGAAATGGCATTTGGCTCTACAGTTATGGTTAACGGGTTTATTTTAAATAACCAATTAACTGATTTTTCGCTTTCTCCACGCATTAACGGCAAACTTGTTGCTAACCGTGTAGAAGCCGGTAAGCGCCCGCGTAGCTCTATGTCACCCGTAATGGTATTTAATAAAGATGGCAGCTTACGTTTAGTTGTAGGCTCACCAGGTGGTAGTCGCATTATTGATTACGTAGCACAAGTGGTGGTTGGGGTTATTGATTGGAATTTATCAGCGCAAGATGCGATTAACTTACCTCGTACAACAAATCGTAACGATTACACCAGTCTTGAAAAAGGCACAGCGCTTGAAGCGATTGCACCTGCATTAACTAAACGTGGGCATAATGTGCGCGTTATCGATTTAAACTCAGGCTTACATGCTGTTGAAGTGAAAAACAACAAACTGTATGGCGGTGCCGACCCTCGTCGCGAAGGTGTTGCGTTGTCTGATTTAACGAAGAAAAACGCCACTATCAAATTTTAAATTATATAAATACCCAAGCCATCTAAAGAGAGTTTAGACGTTATTTATGCTGCTTTTTTGATTTTAGTAATAGGGTGACTATTATTTACAATCAATGGGTTGCATAAATAACGTTTAATTCCAACTGAAACTCGCATCTTAAGGCAGCTTGGGTATAATACAAGAACGAGTAAAGCTCGTATTTGTATATTCTCATTGGTCTGACAAGTTTCATATTCATTGCAATTAAACCTTTAACAATGATAATGGCAGATCATAACTTAAGACTTCGTTAAAGCCTGGAAATATGACAACAAATACTGATCCAAATTATCTTTACATACACCATTCTGGCCCTGGCCTAATTGAAACTCCGCTATTAAATAAAGGCAGTGCCTTTAGCAAAAAAGAACGCGAAAATTTCAATCTTGCTGGTTTACTTCCTCCTCGCTTTGAAACGATTGAAGAGCAAGTTGAACGTTGTTACCAGCAGTACTCAAGCTTTACTGACAACCTTAACAAGCATATTTACTTACGTGCGATTCAAGATAATAACGAAACACTTTACTACCGTTTAGTGCGCGATCATCTTGAAGAAATGATGCCAATTATTTATACCCCAACAGTGGGTGATGCCTGTGAAAAATTCTCAGATATCTACCGCAGTGCACGCGGTTTATTTATTTCGTACGACGATCGTTACCAAATTGACGATATTTTACGTAACGCTACAAAAGGCAAAGTAAAAGTTATTGTTGTAACTGATGGCGAGCGTATTTTAGGTCTTGGCGATCAAGGCATTGGCGGTATGGGTATCCCAATTGGTAAATTATCACTTTACACTGCGTGTGGTGGTATAAGCCCAGCATATACATTACCTGTAATGCTTGATGTAGGTACTAATAACGAAAAACTTTTAAACGATCCTATGTACATGGGTGCGCGTCATAAGCGTATTGCTCAAGACGAATACGATGAGTTTTTAGATTTATTTATTAAAGCAGTTAAACGCCGTTGGCCTAGTGTGTTACTTCAGTTTGAAGATTTTGCACAACCAAATGCAATGCCATTGCTTAAGCGTTACCGCAATGAAATATGTAGCTTTAACGATGACATTCAAGGTACTGCAGCTGTAACTGTTGGCTCTTTACTTGCCGCATGTCGTGTTAAAAATTCAACGCTAAGCCAGCAAAAAGTAGTTTTTGTTGGTGCAGGTTCTGCTGGTTGTGGTATTGCTGAGCAAATTATTAGCCAAATGGTTTTTGAAGGCATTACTGAAGCTCAAGCGCGTAGCCAAGTATTTATGGTTGACCGTTTTGGATTACTTTCTGAGGGAATGGAAGGCTTACGTGATTTCCAACAAGCATTAGCTCAACCGCAAGATAACTTAAGCGAATGGACTTACAGCGGTGAATACGCGTCATTACTTGATGTTATGCACTGTGCAGAGCCAGACATTCTAATTGGTGTATCTGGTCAACCGGGTTTATTTACAGAACAAGTAATACGCGCAATGCATGCTGGTTGTGAGCAGCCTGTAATTTTCCCATTAAGTAATCCGTCTAAGCAGGTAGAAGCGCTTCCTGAAGATGTAATTAAATGGACCGACGGTAAAGCACTTGTTGCAACCGGTAGCCCATTTGATCCGGTTGAATATAACGGTGAAATTTTCCCAATTCCACAATGTAACAATAGCTATATTTTTCCTGGTATTGGTTTGGGTGTTATTGCGGCTAAAGCAACCCGTATTACGGATGCAATGCTAAGTGTGTCTAGCGAAATGCTTGCTGAGTCTTCACCGCGTGCAAACACAGGTAAAGGTAGTTTATTACCAGCGCTTACTGAAATTGAAACGCTAAGTAAGCGAATTGCCTTTGCAGTTGCTAAAAAAGCAATTGAAGAGGGCGTTGCCCTTGAGATTTGTGATGACGCGCTATGGGCTGCAATCGATAGAAATTACTGGTTACCAAAATACCGTAATTACAAACGTTGTAGTGTTTAATTACGGTTATACGTAATTTAAAGTAAATGGCGTAATAGCATTAGTTACAACGCTTAACAAAAAACAGGCAATTGCCTGTTTTTTTGTGCTTGTTCATATTTAATTAACCACGTAAGGTCTTTAATAGCATTTACAAAATTAAAGGATCGACTTATGAAAACACTGACTCTCGTTTTAGGTAGTGCACTGGCTTTAAACGTTCTTAGCTTTGATACACTCGCTGCTGCAACTCCCGACGCCCCTCATATTTATGTTAAAGGCGAAGCCACACTCACAACAATGCCAGATTACGTACAACTTAGCGTTGGAATTACAGAAGTTGATAAAGATTTAATTGCGGCTAAAAATAAAACCGATTTAACTATCGCTAAAGCAATTAAACTCGTAAAAGAAATTGGTGTTTTGGAGAATGATATAAACGCGGGGCAAATTTCAATAAATCGAGATAGCCAATATAACCGCACTACCGGTAATCAAGAGTTTAACGGCTTTAAGGTTTCTCGCACGCTAACTGTAAAACTCAGCGATATAAATAAATACCCAGAGCTACTACAAAGCTTAGTTAACAACGGTATTAACGAAATTAATCAAACGCATTTTTTAGCAAGTAACTACAACGAGCTGCATAAAAAAGCGCAAAAGTTAGCAATTAAAGATGCACGTGACGCAGCAAAAGAGTTTAGTGAAGATTATGGCGTTGACTTAAAAGGATTGTACAGCGCGTCACTAAGCCCACTTAACGTGCAATCACAGCCTTATATGCGCGCAGAAAAAGTAATGATGGCTGATAGCGCACCAAGTAACTATGTACCTGATGCCTATTATGCAGGAGAGATTAAAGTAACAGCTTCAAGCTATGCTGTTTACTATATAGATTAAAACTTTATTTTTGGTGGCGCTCAAAACGCGCTACTAACTCTTCACCTTGCTCTTGGCTAATACGGGCAATAGAGTTAAGCATATTAGTAATTTCTCGCCTGTCGTACTCATTTGTTACATGTTCATTTATGTCATCAACAATCGCATTTAAATAATTAAATAAGCTGTTTCTTGCATTGGTATCTTTATGGGCAATAAACAAAATATTTTTAAATGCCTCAAGTACGTTCGTCATTACGTATGCATCGCCTTTGGCGTAATTACGCAGCGGTGTAAAGTTGTCGTGTAGCAGTTCATCAAAGCTTGTTTCGTGCAGATAAAGCAGTGGATTGTTATCACTGTGCTTAAACGAGTAATTAATATCGTTAATTGAAAGTCGTTGAATAAGCAAAATACTTAGCATATCAATTGATTTAACTGCAGTACCAGGATCGTTTATCCCAGGGCTCATTGCTTTAACAGCAATCTCTGATATTTGTGTTAACCCATAACGATAATGATCGCTTATATACTCTTCTATATAAAAAATAAAACAGTCGAGAATTTTATTTATCAGCTCTTCATCGTTTGCTATATCTTTATTGCACTTTAAAAACGGATAGCCTTTAACCGTAAAA
The DNA here is from genome assembly GCF_015864385.1 of Pseudoalteromonas sp. SWXJZ94C. Lineage (NCBI taxonomy): Bacteria > Pseudomonadati > Pseudomonadota > Gammaproteobacteria > Alteromonadales > Pseudoalteromonadaceae > Pseudoalteromonas > Pseudoalteromonas sp. SWXJZ94C. The sequence goes on along the minus strand of NZ_JADYXF010000008.1, from coordinate 76,505 downwards.
TAACCTTGGTTAACAGATATATACACCTTTATATCTTCCCCAGCTAAAATGGCACACAGCTTATCGGTATGCACGCCTTTATAATACCCTTCGGTTTTACTGCTAATAGAGTGCCACTGGCTAAAATCAGGAAAGTCTTCAATAGGGTTATCTTGTTGCCTTTGTATTATTGTTTTAATTTCGTTTTTAGTTTGGCTAAATAAACCATTTAACACGTTGTCTACCTGAATGGCACGAGAAATTGAATGTATAAAAAATACAAATAAACCCAATGAAATCAAACCAAATATAAGTGCAAACAATACGCCGATTGATGGAATAGCGGTGCTGCCACCATCTAGTTTATTAATATTTATAAGCATAATAATAGAATAGATTATGCTACCTAAGTAAAACCCTAATACCATTTGGTGCGATTTACGCGTTATAAGCCCTGGCACAACGCGAGGTGATAAGCTGGCACTGGCTGAGTTTAAAACAACCATAACCATAGAAAAACTAAACACAGTAAGTGAAATAATACTGCCTGCTAAGGTGCTTAAAATAGTACGCGCGTTTTCGGCACTATCAACAAGCACAACAGATATGAACGACTTTAATTGCTCAATAGGCGCTAAATATTCTACCGACATAGTAACAATAGCAAATACTAAAAAACCAACTGAGAGCATTGAAGGGTAAAAGCCAATACTGTTGATCATCTCTCGATAACTGTCGGCTACTTTACGTGGTACAAACATAAAATCCTTACGTATTATTATACGGGTGTATAAACAATACCTTAGCATATTTGTACATTAAACTTATGATAATGCATGCCATATTATGTGTTATTATTATGACGCAATACATTGCTACACAATAAACACTAACAACATTAAAATAATAACAGGACAACACTGTGATAATTTCAACTTATGCAGCACTACTTGCGTTTTACTATATTTATTTAAGCTTTAACGTAATAAAACTACGCAAAGCACAACAAGTATCATTAGGTGACAACGGTGAGCCGAGCCTTCAGCGTGCAATACGAGCTCATGGCAACTTTATGGAATATGTACCGTTTGCTATTATTTTACTTTTTTTAGTTGAGTATCAAGGTCTTGCTAGTCATTATTGTCATATACTAGGTGGGATGCTATTAGTAGGACGTGTATTTCATAATTCGGGCATTGTAGAAAAAAACATGAGATTTCGCCAAATTGGCGCTGTATTAACGTTTTTAGTTATAATTATTAGTGCATTTGTAATGCTGATTACTCGTAATAGTTAATATTATTTATTGCCTGATTTAAAAGATGAAAAAAATATTTATTATAGGTTTGCCACGCACCGGCACAACCAGCGTATGCCACACTTTATTAGAGTGTGGTGTAGCTACAGCACATACCGCGTATACTAATTTTTGCTTCAATAACGCGACTGCAATTGCAGATACCCCCATTTTTAACGACTACAAAACCCTTGATTTACATTACCCTAATTCAAAGTTTATATATTTAGAGCGAGAGCTTGCAGCTTGGCTGCCTTCAATAAAGCAATTATTAACACGTATGCACACTAATTTAACGCGTGCCGATGGTGGTTTTAATATTCATATAAAACGTTGTTATTTAAATACGTTTAGTGAGTTATCGTTGAATAAAATTAATGACGATAGCTACTTAGAATCTTGCTATGAAGAGCATTTTAAGGGTGCTAAAGCACATTTTAATAATCGTGGTCACGATTTTTTATCAATTGATATAGCAAAGCCCGAAAGCTATAAAAAGTTGTGTGACTTTTTACAATTAAAATGTGATAAAACAGATTTTGAAAAAATGAATATGGGCGGCAAAGTCACCGCATGGAACGATATTAAACACCCGTTAAAAATAGAGTCTACAGCTAAAGGACGTATTGATAAATTACTCCTATATACTAGGGTCTGTTGATCTTTGCGGATTAAAACTTGTTCAAACTAGGGGCTATTTAATCGCGGCGCGAGATTTGTAACCTAGTGGGCTAAGTCAAAACCGAGCAACAAAGAGTAAATAGCCCCTAGGAAGAACCCTTTGGGCAGCGCCTGTTTGGCATTAATGCTACGTTATCGCCTATTTATGGGGAATAACCACACTGTATAGGCTCTGCCTTGCCTAAATACCAAACAGACTGCTGCAAATTTAACCTTGAAAGATCAACAGACCCTAACTAGCATAACGGGTTTAGCAATTATCATATTGTTAAATAGAGTTAATATATAAGCTAATTGGTATTGCGAGATTTTTTAAATTAAATACGTTAAAATCTCCGTATTATTATTTAAGTTGTACAGATCATGTTTGAATTAAAATACCACACCCCATTTGAATGGACCGAAGTAGTGCTTGCTGACTTTGATACTTTTTTACAAGACCACGCTGCTGCAGAAAAAAAAGCATCGGGCATGGCGATGTCTATGCTTTCTCACTACCCAGATAAGCGAAAATTGGTTATAGCAATGACCGACCTAGCTCTCGAAGAAATGATTCATTTTAAAGAAGTACTTAAAATTTTAATTGAGCGTGACGTAAATTTAGGTGACGATAAAAAAGATTCATACATTAAACAAATTCGTGGATTATTTAGAAATGGTCGCGAAGAGTTTTTAATGGATCGCTTACTTGTTGGCGGTGTAATTGAAGCTCGGGGGCACGAGCGTTTTTCGTTAGTTGCTCAAGCACTTCCCAAAGGTAAAGAAAAAGAGTTTTATATCGCGATTGCTGAGTCAGAAGAAAAACATAAAAACCTTTTTGTAGAGCTTGCCTACGAGTACTTTGACAAAGCAGATGTAGATGTACGTCTAGAAGAGCTATTAATAGCTGAAGCGAAAATTTGTAAAAGCATTCCATTTACAGCGGCTCTTCATTAAGTTTTAATCGCGCAGAGTGGTTAATAAATTACACTCTGTGCATGTTTTAAGTAAAACTTCATTTCAATCCCCTAAAACGACACCGTTTAACTCCCTTTTATTCACAAAGTATTGATTTGCATTTTGCTAATCAAAATCAAAATCGTCATTTAAATAAAGCATAACTCATTAAAAAATAAAGCTAAAAAGTTTGGGTTAATAATTGCACTTACTCCTTTAAGCAAATTGAGGGAAAGGCTTATGTTAAAATTAACTTTTATACTACTGCTACTATCATTCACTGCTATAGCCAGTGAAAGTAACTTAGATTATATAGAAAACGCAAATGGTGAGCGGGTACAAAAAGTGTCGCACTTAGTTAAATGGACGCACACTCGCTTTGTGTTTAATCGAGATATTTCGCGAATAGCACTTGGTCATGAGGCCACGCTTGATGTAAATGTGGTTAATGGACGTGAGTTGTTAATTTTAGCCAAAAAGTTGGGTCGTACATCAATGATGGTGTGGTACGACGATAAAAGCTCTGAAACATTTTTACTTGGTGTAACCGAAGACTATAGCGTACTGGAAAATGCCTTAAACGATATTCACCCTGACGTGCAACTAACCATAGCGCCTGATCGCCATGCTGTAGTATTGCGCGGTGAAGTACCAACAATTAATTATCGTCATGCTGCTTATGAAGCTGCAAAAAACTACCTTTATGCCAGTAGCTCACAAGCATCACAACCTGTTATTACCTCAAATCCTAACCAAGGTATGTTTAACTCGCTTGCACAACGATTACAAGGCTTGGGTAACTCAAATGGTAGTAGCTCTCAAAACTCGAGCAAAGTCGCAATCATTAATTTAATAAAAGTAACTCAAGCACCCAAGCCAAAAGAAGAACGTATAAGCGAAGTTATTAAATCAATGGGTGCAGATAAGGTTAAAATTAAACGTATTTCTGTTGATGAATTATCAAATGACGACAGTGACGTGTTTTTCTTATCAGGTACTGTTAAAAACCAAATAGAACTCGTGCGTTTATTAAATGTGATTAATAAATTATTTGAACCAGAATTATCAACCCAAATGCCAGGCTCTTCGCTTGATCAAAGTAGTATGATGGGCGGTTCAACTCAAAATGAAAATTCAGATATTGAAGTACTAGCAAATGAATCTGGTGGTTTATTAAATGGCGGCGGCTCAGGTGTTACTTTAAGTAATGTGAACTCAAATATTGCACGTGCAACATTACTCTCAGTTGCTGGCGGTAAAGTATTGTCGAGCATTGAAGTAGAAGATTTACCGCAAATCCGAGTGTCAGTTCAATTATACGAAGTTAACCAACGTCGATTAAAGCAATGGCGTCCTGATATTAGTGTGCTTTCTAATGGCTATCAACAGCAAGAAGGGTTATTTGGTCTAGATGGAATGACTAATCGTGAGTCGGGTTCGTCAACGATTGAAAATGCATTGCAATTAATTGGTGGGCAACTAACTAATAATTTACAACTTTCGACTTCTCAATTTGCTATTGATATGCTGTTTTCTTTATTAGAACAAGAAGGTATTTCAAGAGTGCTTTCTAGACCCACTATTACTGTACTTGCAGGTGAGAGTGCGGTGTTTAAAGTAGGAGGGGAAGTACCCGTTCCAACCACATATAGTCCATCTGGTATCACTAGCGGACAGCAAGGTAATAGTGGGTCTGTATTTAGTGGTACTGAGTTTAAATCTTTTGGTGTTGAATTAAACGTACGTGCAATGGTTGATGATAAGGACCGAATAACACTTGATTTAAATCCTGTAATTTCAATGCCCGATACCACCTTAACAGCAGAAATAGCACAAAGCACAGGAAGTAGTTTAAATAGCAGCGCTTTTAATACGCGCAGCATGCAAACATCTACTCGGTTAAGAGATGGTCAACCTTTAATTATTGCAGGGCTAATAAGCGCTGATAGCAACTCAAGCCATGATTTTGTACCTAATGGTAGCGGCGAAAGCATGTTAGGGAAATTAAGCGAAACAACGAGTAAAAGTGAAAATAACCGTGAACTTATTATTGTAGTGACCCCTAATTTGGTGCGAGAACCAGTAAATACATTACGTTCATGGGAACCTGCTGATTTAGACTCTCAATTACTTAGTTTCATACAGGAGCAAGGACTATGAAAATATTTTACGTTATTTTACTACTTACTTTATCTGGTTGTGCTCACATTGACTATAAGCCAAGTGTTAATCCATATAGTGCTTTGGGTGATTTAGTTAATAAATATCAGTTAAATACACAGCAATTAAAGTGCGAAGGTATAAACGCAAGTAACTGTCTAACATTAGTGCATGAACTAAATCAGTTAATGCTAGAGCATCCAGGTAACACGGCTATATTGTCGATTGCAGCTTATTCATTTTATAAAAGTGGTAGAGCAAACCAAGCGCAACAAGTTATAAATACATTACTTAATAAACCTAATCCTCCATTAAATGCAATTACACTTGGTATAAGCTTGGCGATTGAGCAAGGGAATTTAGCAAAAGCTAAAAGTATTGCTCAATATGGAATTGATGTATTTGGAACTCAGTCATCACCTTACTTACAAATGGCGTCAATTCATTATGCTCAAGGTAGTTATGTTATTGCTTCTAATTATTTAGAGCTTGCCGCTAAGTTTGGATTAAAAAATACGATTTATTTTTACCATAAAGGATTAATAGAAGAAGGAAATGCTAATAACTTACTTGCATGTAACTATTATGAGCAAGTGTTATCTGTTGAGCCAGAGCATAAAAAAGCGCTTGCTAGGCGAGGAAAGCTTTCTATTTTAGGAAATTGTTATTCTTAAGGCCGAAAGGCCTTTTTTTACTCAAATTTTAAACAATCATTTATTCGCCTTAACGTAACTTTAATTTGTATTTTCTATAGTTAACTTTTCAAAGTATTAATCATGCAAGGTAGATTTACTAAAATTATGATATTTTAATAAATAACCCCATGCTTTATCACCCTTAAATTATGATCTCCCCTTATTTCTTCATTCTTTGTTTAAAACTGCGACAACAAGAAAGTACCTCAATAGTAACTGCTCTCTTTTATTCTCGAATTTATTTAATAGCGTTCGTAGCTTCACCTAATTTGAAAGCCCATAAGGTAGATTTGCGATAATTAAGCGAGATTCAATTTACATAAAATTTGTGGTTTTATATTTAGTTTTCAAATCATTCAGCCCTCATGAAGTGTGGTTATTAATATAAATAGGAAATAGTTCGTATGAATACCAAGCATGCGTTGTATTTGAACCATTGTTTTATCTATTTATACCCATTGATGTAAGAACGTAGGATAACGCAGAGGAGGTCAGTGAGATCGCTAGAACAAATACTAACATTTAAAGTTGAACACGCCCTTATACCACTATAAATATCGAGGAAAGCTTCTATGTACTATATTCAAAGCATACCACTGACTATGTTAATGCAAAGGAGTGTATGCATCGTTATGTTATATAAAAAGCTAAATACAAATATTCTGTCATAAATTTAATCTTAAAATGGGTAATCTTGAATTAAATTATACTTAATCATTACTCTAGTATTTTCAACAACGTAAATACGCATAATTAACATTCTTTGTTTAGAGTTTAGAGTTGAAATTTTGATTTGCATTTTGCAAATCAAAATAACCTGTATTTAAATGCAATCAGACCAAGTTAATTTAAGTTATTGTATTTATGAGGAATTATTGTTTGGCACAGTCTTCGCATTATATAAAGTGAGCATAAGCTCTTCTAATATTAAAGGTGAAGATGATGAAAACAACTAAACATAACTTAAACAGCAAAAAGCAAAAAGGTTTTGTACTTACTTCAGAGCTAATCATTCTTTCTACTTCTATGGTAGCTGCGCTTGTAATTGGTTTATCAACATTACGTGACTCAGTAACAAGTGAACTTGAAGATGTAGCTGAAGCAATTGGTTCACTTGACCAAAGCTACGTATTTGACGGAATGATTAATGCCGAAGGTACAGCTGAAGTATCTGGTTCAGGTTTTGTAGACTCTGTTGATGTGTATGCTGGCGATGAAAGCTCATTCACCTTTGTTACATCTGACTTTAGTGAAAATGCTGCGCTTATTAGTGCAACTCCAAGTGGTGATGCAGCAACTCGTACAGCAGCAGGCGGCTCACAAGGTAACTAATATTGAATATCAGGCTTAAGGCTCACTGCCACAAACGTGTGGCAGTGAAAGTTTGTCAGGAGGAACACCATGAAAAGTAAAAGTAACAAAGGCGCAACTACAGCGGCTCTCACATTACTCATCACTTCTGGCATGCTAGCTTCTGCTTTGGGTATTAGACAAGTAAATGATGAAAACAACATAACAGCTTGGGTCGTTAATAAAAACATGTCGGTTGGACAAACAATAACTGTGCATGATGTTGCGCAAAAAAGTATTGACCCAAGTAGCTATCCAAATATGTCACTGAGTATACAAAACCCTCGGGCAATGATTGGTCAAAAATTAGCAACTAATAAAATGTTAGAACAACCGCTATTTAACACCGATTTTATACGTGCTAAAAGCCAGAATTTATCAGAAGCAATACCAGCAGGTCGCGTTTTATACACTTTAAAGTTAAACAGTTTAGATATTCCGCTATCTCGTGTTCACAAAGGGGACCGTTTAGACATAGTCGCTAAAACAAATCGTTTAGTTAAAACGGTTGCTCATAATGTACAGCTAATTGGTGTATCGAAAGACGCTAAATCAAAAGCTGGTAAGGGTGGAGTTATGGATAACCTATCAAAAGAGTCATCATCTAACGGTAGCGTATCACTTGTTTTGGCTGTTTTACCAAAAGATGTGTATTCGTTAGCTGGTATAAACTCTGATGACAAAGTATCAATAATAGTACATAGCGCTTATGACATTGAACAAGGTCGTTTGCAAAATTTCTCTCGCTTACAAACCAGCCGTACAATTGAGGTGGTTAAGGGCGTTAAAAACGAAGCTGTTTATGTAGCTAAGTGAGTCATTATGTTTAACTTATCAAGCAAGCGTGAAGAAGTTCAAACAAATATAAGCACCTTCGAAGAGCTTAAAAAGCTACTGCACGATGCCGTAATTGAAGAATATGAGCATGATCCCTCCGCTCTTTTATCAGACAATGTCATTGAAAAAATCTCGGTTTTATGTACCGAAATCCCCCAATTTGAACAGCTTTCATTCAATCAACATCAGCAAGATCAAGTTGTACAAGCCGTGTATGACGAAATTCAAGGCTTAGGACCTATTGCGCAATTTATGCTTGATGACCAGGTTAGCGATATTCTAATAAATGACACGCAAAGTATCTGGATTGATAAACAAGGTAAATTGTTGTGTACAGCAAGTAAATTTGATGATGAGCGCCATTTACGTCGCTTTGTTGACCGTTTACTTGATGGTTGTGGACGCCAAGTAAATGCACTCATGCCTATTGTTGACGGAAAACTAAAAGACGGCAGTCGCGTACATATAGTTGTTCCACCTGCCTGTACGAGTGCTGCAATAGTATCTATTAGAAAATTTAATCATAAAAAAATAAATGAAGATTTTTTGATAACTAATAATTTTCTAAGTAAAAATATTTTATCATTTTTACAAAGCGCCGTTAAAACAGGCGTTAATATTTTAGTATGTGGTAACGCTGGAGCGGGTAAAACATCATTGCTAAACGTACTCGCAAATTCAATTAATTCAAACGAACGAGTTGTGACAATTGAAGAAAGTGCAGAGCTTAATTTACATCATAATCATGTTGTACAACTAGAAGCACACGATACTAACAGCGATGGTAAAGGAGCTGTAAATCTAAGAGATCTGGTTAAGGCCGCACTAAGAATGCGCGCAGATAGAATACTAGTAGGTGAAGTACGCTCAGGTGAAGTAATCGATATGCTACAAGCAATGAATTGTGGTCATCAAGGCTCTATGACAACCATACATGCTAACAGCGCTGTTGATGCAGTTACCCGTTTATCGACATTGGTTCAGCTACATAATGCACAACTTAGTGATACCCATACAAGTTCACTTATAGCATCAACTATACAGCTCATTGTTCATGTTTCTCGTTCTACCGATGGAAAGCGCACACTAAAAAGTATTGGTGAAATTAAGCGAGTTAATGGCGGTGCACTTTTTAGTCCTTTGTATAGTATTAATAATTCAGAACCAGTCGATGCACAATTGATTGATAACTCTACTGTTATTGAGTTCATGAAAACCCAAGGTGCAAACTCAGAAAAGTTAAAAGCATTGTTGCTAACAAAAACGGAGGCTAACAATGACTAAACTTGATTATTTATTAGCAATTGCCACCGTAATCACTTTTACACTTGCTGCGAGCGTATTTATTACTTTATACGTAAAAAAAAATGCTAGTTTAAACATAAAAAAAATCGATATTTTAGAAGAAAAAGACGTACTAACGCTTTCATTAAGAGTTCTAGGATTAAACATAAGTAATGCCTGGTTTATTAGCATGGCATTTTCTTTATCGAGTAGCTCATGGTTCATTGCCAAGCTTTATTATCCTCAAGCATCAACAAGTGCATTTATAGTTTCGATAGTTGTTTTTATTACATGTTTTATTACGGTAATAGATATTGCACATTATAAATTAGCAAAATTTGAATATCAGTTTTTAGAATATATAGAAACTATACAGTCGTGTTTAAGCACCGGGTTATCTTTGCAGCAATCAATGAAATTTGCAGATGAACATGCAGACCGCTATATAAAAAAACAGAGTACTTTATTATTACAACGTATGAGTATGGGCAGTGATGCCGAGACATCATTTACACCGTTAATAGAGAGATATAACTGTGAAACAGTTAGATTATTTGCACATAGTGTAATTACGCATACCCAAAGCCAATGCGACTTAACAGATATGCTAAAAAGTGTATGTAAAATGATGGCTTTAAGAACTCTAGAACGACAACAGCTTGAAGCAAAATTGTCTGGTACTAAGTATGCCGCCGTGTTTAGCGGTGTACTACCATACGCACTTATCCCTTTATTTAGTTACACAGATCCAACTTGGTTCGATCCTTTATTAAATGACCCTAACGGTATTGCATTTATAACCGTTGCTTTAATTTGTCAGCTATTTGGTTTTTTATGGTTAAGACTTAGTTTAAGGGTAACACTATGATTGATATATTTTTACTTGTTGGACTTTTAGTAAGTATGGGTTCGTTTATACATATTCAAAGACAATCTTTAAAAGTTGAGCTTGAGCAACCTGGTACAAAAAATATTAATTGGTACCCATTAATAGTTATATCAAAACGCCAATTAAGACAGGCTGGTATTCAGATTAACAAAATTGTTCTAAGCCTATATTGTTTTAAAGTTGCAGCCACTTTTTGTGCTTTTACAGCTATAGAGTTATCAGGCTATGACGTAAGCCGAACATTAACATTATTACTTTGTTTTATTAGTTTTTTCGCACCTGAGTTTTGGTTTTTTGTACGCAAAAATCAACGTAAAACCATCATAAATAATAGCTTAGAGTTTTTTTTACGCGTGTTACTGGTTTATATGCGTGCTGGGTTTTCGTTAGAACGTTCATTTGCTCTGGCGGTTGATCATGGGCTAAGTCAAAAACACCCATTATATAAAGAGCTAAAGTTATTTTTATTCGAACTAAGTGCAGGTAAAGATCGAGAGTTTGCATTTACTTCTCTTTATGAAAGAACGGGTGTAATTGGTATAAAAAAACTAGCTAACTTAATGTTAATTGGATCTAAATTAGGCACTCCTCTAATTCAAGCTGTAGAAGCTCAGTTAGAAAGCTTAGCGTTAAAAAAGAATATTTTATTAGCTAAAAAAGTAAATAAAAAAGCCATGCACACAACCTTTCCAATCATATTAATTTGTTTTCCGATGTTTTTGGTTTTAGTGTTTTTTCCCGCAGCATTGCAAGTGATGAATGTACTTAAAATGCTTGTAGAAGTTTTATAGGAGCGTCTAATGAAAAAATATTATCAACAAGGTTTCATTCTCACAATTGAGCTTATTCTAATAATTACAATATTAATCATCGGCTCTATCGGCGGTGTTATTTTAGTTAGAGATGCACTTATTAAACGCCACCAAGTTAAAGTAGATAATCAGATTACCGTAGTCGATGCAAACAATAAAAGGCTAGGTATTGCTATCGGTTTTGATGAACACCAAGCACCACTCGTTTTTTATACTGACCGTGAAGCAAATAACACATACCGCGCATTAATTGGAATACGGGACGACCGTTTTACCTCACGTGAAGCCGTATATTATGATGCCCCAAATTGCCAAGGTAATCCATGTTTAAAAGGATTAAGTGACGAAGCAACAGACAGTCAAGGCGTTAGTAAGCTAAATAATACCGGTAATGTAAGTTATATAAATGCTCTACAACAGGGACCTAATTACGCAATAGGGCAGTTGGGTAACTCAGTAATAGGACAGCTATTAAAAAGCACAGCGCAAGCATGCCCAGCAAGTGGAGATGAAATTGTATCGCGCTATATGTCGCAAAAAGTAGTTACCGGATCACCATGTGAAAGTTTTGCTATAGACAAACAGCTTGCCGATAGTAGTTGTTTCGTTGGCGCTACCGCATTAGGAAATCCATTATTGGGCACAAGTGATGAGTCACTTTCCCAATCATGTGATAGTTGCCAGACAGGGTATGAACCACAAGGCGACATACTTGATTTATATTTACCAAGTGTAGAGCCATTACTAAATACAGCGCTTAATGCATTATCACTTGTGGGAGTTGGTACTAATGTTGATATAGATCTTGGCACTATTTGCTGCCCCGAAGGTACAAATCTAGAAGAGGATGAAAATATAGTAGAAACACTGGTTTTTACTATTTTAAAAACAACATTTGAATTAGCAGGAATCGACTTAGCAAATAATATAGTTATTACAGAAACATTAAGTTTGATAGGTATAGAACCAGGTGTTACGTACTGCACAACAACACTAAATTTAGTTTCTGCACAGCAAGTAATTAATATAGCCACTAACGAACCGGCATTGAATAACTTAACACCTCCATTTAGCGTTTTATTGCCAACTCATCGCGGTCAAAACAGCACTACTTGGATACATACCCCACCTACCGGGGAAGGAGCACGTCAATGAACGCCTCAAATATAGTTGAAAACCAAGCTTACTTTCCTGATGAGCAAGCTAAAGAAACCGCTAAAGATATAAAAGAAACACTCACATTACTAAAGCAATTTTACGACGTGCCTATTGTTAAGTTTACTGATTTTAGTAACCAGTTGTCTGAAAAAATTATTACTTGTGACGACTCAATTGTTATTGAGAACGAACTAACCCAATATCAACAGCGTTGTACTGAAGAAAAACTTTATTTATACGAAGATACATTTTTTGATGGTGTATTTAATAATGACAATAATAGAATCCGTTTTTATGCTCAGTTCCCAATATATAGCAATAATAATACTTTAATGGGTTTATTAATAATCGCCAGTTTAGCGCCAAAAAGCTTAGCTGGTTCTCAAAAAGACCAATTTATTTCCTTTGCTCAGTTACTGCAAACACAGATTAATAAAAGTGCCAAGCCAAGCCAAGAGACTCAATCGTCAAAGCAAAACAGTAGCAAACGTAAAAATTATATTCATATTTTTAGTTTGGCACCTGTGTCGTTTTTAATTGCATTAGTTTTATGTGCGTTTACAGCTGTACTGCTTTATAGCCTTGAGAAAAAAGAATTACAAAATGAATATAATCAACAAACCCAGCAATTACGAGAGACCTTATTCAATGCGTTAGAGCGCTTTGATAACCAAGGGTTATACATATCTCAAAAAGATTTAATAGTTGCTGGTTTTTTACAAAGTCAGAGCAGCTACACAAAAGAGCAACTTAATAACTTAGTGCAATCACAAGCAGTTGGGAATCTAACATATAAAGGGTACGTTGTTTTTGACTCTGAGTATAACCAACTTGCCTTTTGGTCAAAAAACAACTTCAATCTAGCTGCTTATGGATTTAAAAATTGGTTAAGTAAATTCAATAATAGATCAAATAAAAACACAGTTGAAGTTTTTACTGTTGCAGATACAGCGTTTTTAGTGTCAGAAATAAAAATAAATGATAGATCAATTTATACTATAACTGCATTTGATTTAAGTAAGTTTTTAAAATCTATAATCGGTAAATTAAATACACAAAATTACGATATTTATATTTCTACACCACAGTTTACTTTAGGTAAACAAGGTGAGGTTAGCCCTCGTGTTATTACCCATAGTATAAGCGCATTGAGTAATCGTTTTCCGCCAACATGGCGATTACATGTTCAACCAATTAAAAAAATCACACCCCCAATTACTACAAAATATAGTTTATTTAGACTTGGATTTATTACATTTTTAGTATTTATTTCAGTATATTATTTTTTACGATTACCAAGGCGTTTACATGATGAGCTTAAACAAAAGAACCAATTAATACTTAATCGAGAAAAGTTGTTTTCAAGTTCTATTAATGCATTACCTCATGGTTTTGCCATTTTTAATAGTAATGAACAACCTGTTATTACAAATGATGCATTTAACCAATTATTTTCAAAAATACACAAGCAGAACAATCAATTATCTTATACACAGTTAATAAGTATCGCTCAACAACATAATATTATTAACCATTATCATGAGCATAATAAATTAGATAATGAACATAACCAACTAATAGACATTGGATTTACTGATGGGAAATGGATTACTGTACTTCAAAGACATACTAATTTTGGGGGCTTCGTATGCTATTTTCGTGATGATACAGAAGCACATCAAAAAGAGACTTTACTTGCTGATGTACTTAAAAAGTCGAAAGAATCTAATCAGTTAAAAGAAAAATTTGTAACTAGATTAAGCCAGCAATTAAAGGCTCCACTTACATCTCTGAAATCAATAATAGAGGTTTCAAAAAAGCCTATGAGTTCAGCTGATTTATCTAAGTATATAAGTAATATATCAATAGTAAGTGAACAATTAGAGTGTGTTATACAACAACTTATTAATATTAATAAATCAAAAAAAGGGAAATTAAAACTAAAAGTAAAACCGATTAATTTAAATAAAATACTAAATAATATATCAACAATTTTAAATAAAGAGGTAATAAATAAAAATGTATTAATTAATAACAATATTAATGATGATATTTCTATAATTAGTGATGAAAAATTAATATCACAATTGATTCTTCAGCTTTCATCAGAGTTTATAGGAAACTCTTATAAATCAAAACTTACTATAAATACGGAAGTTACCAAGCAAGATAAAAAAGACTTTTTAAATATACATTTTTCAATAGATAACTTAGCAAACAGTAATGATTTTTACGAACAGTTAAGAGAAGTTGTGACTAACGACACATTAAATAGTAATGATGACATTGATAGCTCATTAGAGATTAAGTTTTTTATATCGGTATTTAAAATGTTAGGTGGGCAAAAATTAGATATTAATGAACGTAATAAAACGACAACAATATCACTTTGCTTATTGATTAGTGTAACTAAACAACCGCTGTTAGAAGCGCTTAGTCCTATTGTTAGTGATGAAATTCCCGTAAAGCAAAATGTTGAAACAGCAAAAACGTTACTGTTAGTTGATGACGAACCGTTAGTTGAAATTGTTATTAAAGCCATGCTTAAAAATGAAAATATAATTATAGATTATGCATGTAACGCAATTGAGGCGATGTTGTTTGTTTCCCAGAATAACTACGACATAATTTTAATGGATATTGTTATGCCAGAGTTATCCGGAACAGATGCAATGTTAAAGATAAAAAAACATGTAGATTCAGGAACAAAAATAATAGCGCATACATCAAATTTAGATACAGATTCTAAATATGTAAAACTTGGGTTCGACGATACACTATTAAAACCAGTTAAACAGGCTGTATTAATAGAGAAAATAGGGCGCTTTTTACAATAAAAATGTGGCTAAAATAGTGAACAATTCAATACTATTCTTAAAATAATTCGCTTTTTGCTTTGCATTTTGCGAATTAAATAAATGAAAACAGAATGAAATTGATATCGTATTGATATTTAATGATAAATAATTGGTCTTATAATTGCTCTTGTACTATAAGAAGTAAATAACTAATACTTTAGTTAGGTAGCTTTTATTAAATGAAATGGCATTAATTTTTATTTAATAAAACACCTCAACTAATTTTATCTAAACATCTGGAGTAATTACTATCTCAGCTATCAAGCAATCAAAAAGTATAATTAAAAATTCGCCTGTGCTAGTTAATCCTGTATGCATGTCATCAGAAAAAAACGTTATAGACATAGCAAAATCAAAATCAATTGAAATCAGCTCTTTAAACGTAGTATCAATAAAGTTGAAACAAAAAAAATCTAACCACATACTTTTAGTTGATGACGATCCACTTGTTGAAGTTGTAATAAAAGCGATGCTAGAAGAAGAAAAGTTCACAATTGACTATGCATCCAGTGGCATAGAAGCGCTTATTATGGTCTCTCAAAATGACTACAACATTATTTTAATGGATATAGTTATGCCAGAGCTTTGTGGAATTGAAGCAATGAAAAAAATAAAAACTCATACAGAAAACACAGCGATAAAAATTGTTGCACATACATTGAATGAAAGTGCGAAAAATGATGTTGAATATAAACAACTAGGTTTTGATGGATTTATTTTAAAGCCTGCAAATAAAAATGTTTTAATTGAAAATATAAAATATTTATTAGAGTGATTAGCACCGTAAAGTAGGGTGGTTGTAACCCTTAAATATAATATATTAAAACTATAAAACACTAAGCTAGAGCTTAGTGTTTTATTTTTGACTTATAGTTAGCTCTAAATGTTTTAAATGACCATACCAACCTCCGAACCTAGCTTAGTCGTTATTATTAAAAAATAACTAATATAATATCCAACCCATATTTAAATTATTCCATAAACTTTTAAAGCGAAAAATTGAAATAATAATTAGCTGTTATTTTGTAATTATTTCAAAGATAAAGATCTTTTTTCACACTTTGTTATAGCTAATTGATGGAACTGTCTATTTTTTTCAAACTAAAATGATTTACTTATATTTTATTTTTCCTTAGAACCCTTATATAGCAAGGCTTAAAAGGTTTAAGTATTCTGATAACTAGAAAACATACTTTGTATTAGTGTTGGGATGATTTTTGCTGTACTAAATAACATTCCGTTTTATATCATTAATTCTATTTGAAATTAACGAGGCATTAGTATGAACAAAACACAGTACGTAACAGTTGAAGATCATCAGATTGCTTACCAAGATTCGGGTGAAGGCACGCCTTTATTATTGATACATGGTATACCTACAAACAAATTATTATGGCGAAATATAACACCAAAGCTTTCATCAAAACATTGTGTAATTGCTCCTGATTTACTAAATTTTGGCGAATCAGATATGCCAGACAATACTGATGTATCTATAAATGCTCAATGTAGAATAATGTGTAAGTTTTTAGATGCACTTGGTATTTCAAAAGCTAACATTGCAGCACACGATATTGGTGGTGGTGTTGCCCAATTAATGGCTGTAAATTACCCTGAAAAAGTAAACGGACTAATTTTAATTGACAGTGTATGTTTTGATTCATGGCCTATACCAGAATTTGAACCTTTACTAGAACCAGGTGTAGAAGAAAAAACGAGTGTGAAAGAGTTTGTTGATACGTTAAGAGATTTCATGCCTAAAGGCGTATTTGACTCAAACGTAATGACAGAAGAATTAATGAAAATGTATTTAACACCATGGAGTAACGAGAAAGGAAAAGCTGCATTATTTAATAATATGCGCAGACTTAATAAGGAATATACCGAAGCTATTACCGGCGACCTTAAAAGCTTACCTCATGAAACACTCATAATATGGGGTAAAGAAGATCAGTTTCAAAAGCCAAAGTATGCTCCAATGTTAGAAGAAGCAATTCCAAATTCATCACTGATCTGGTTAGACAAAGCAGCTCATTGGGTTGTTGATGAGCAACCTGAAAAAGTAGCTGAGCTTATTAGTGAGTTCATGAGTGATAAAACATTCTAGCGTTTGATACTGTAATTAAAATATAATTAATTCAGTAGCTTAAGTTCGCTAGGGTAATGATTACTAGCTAATTATTATTTATACCGTTTGGTCATATTAATAACTAAGCGGTATATTTAAACGGTATTTAAATATTAAAACAGTAATATAGTATAAAACAGCGAACAATAAATTTTAGGTTAAGTAGGATATTGCTCATTAAATAGCCTAAATGACGCGTATCTACGTTAACTAATGAAGGTGAGTAACTTGGTTGTGTAATTATTTATGCTATTTAACATAATATAAATTATAGGAAGTAACTGTATATAAAGAAAGAGCGCTTTATTGCGCCCTTACTATGTCCAATACTAGACGGTATCGGACATTAAGTGATTTTATTACTATAACGTAATTTATCAATCTGATTAGTTTATTAATCAATACTTAGTAAACGTTCTGCTGTGTACTCATTAGTAATTAAACCACTAATCATATTTGATCTAACAGCACCTAAAATTGCCAATACTTTTTCTTCACCAGCAGCAATTGCATATATCTGCTTATTTGCATTTGTTTTTAATGGCGTACTAGCAACTCGTTGATTAACGTTACAATCTAATAAGTTACCGTTTTTATCAAATACCCAACTAATCATTTCACCAACAGCACCAAGATCTTGTAACTCCTTAAGTTCTTGAGCATCAACAAAGCCATCTATATGTAACGGCGACTTTTCGCCTAAGCTACCAATGCCAACAAATGTTACATCTGCATCTTTAGCAAGTTTCAAATTACCGGTAATATTTTGTTGCGCATGTAATTGGTTTTTTTCTTCAACACTTCTTGGTAATACTGGTAATGGCATTGGGTAATGTTTTGCATTAGTGTGCTCGGCCATTCTTACAACAACATCGTATGGTGAAGCCGATCCATCAAGTGCCATGTTACCAAGCATCGCTACAATTTTATGTTGCGGACAATCAACTGTTATTAACTCATCAACGCACGCACGTAAAACTCGACCGGTGCCCATAGCAAGTACTTTGGGTTGTTCTGATTTTAAATGCCTTTCTATTTCTGCAGCGCCAGCTTGGGCTAAACCTAATGTAGATGCCGGCTCAGATGGATCGCTAGGTACAACTTCGCAAGAATCTAATCCAAAACGACTTTTTAACTTTTCAGCTAAATCCATACATTTGGCAATTGGGTGATCTAACCTAACTTTAATTAGACCTTGGCTAACTGATAATGCGACCATTCTTTGTGCAGATTGACGCGATATGTTTAGCTTTTTAGCTATTTCATCTTGTGTCTTACCGCCAACATAATACAACCACCCTGCTCTGGCCGCATCGTCTAGCTTTCTGATCTCTGTGTTCGATAGCTTTACCACGTAAACCTCTTAAAATAGAAGGAAAACTAAGTCCTTATTTTCATTACATAATTTTAATTATATGCGTTGCTATATAAATTATTTTACTAATATTTTGATATACAATTATGAACAACATGATTGTTGTTTATTAACGTAAATATACCATTCATTAGTAAAAAATACCTAAGTTTCATAGGATTATGTAATTAGAATTTGATTAATATCACCCTTATAATTATCTATAAGGATGATATCAAACACCACAAATACGTGCTTTAGCGTATTGTTAAACCGTCTTTATCAAACTTTAATATTTTATTAGTCGGTGCACTAAGAAATATACTGTCGCCATATTTTAATGGGCAATCTCCATCAGCTTTTACTGTTACGGTCCCTTTGCCTTCAATGTTTATATGTAAAAAACTTTCTGATCCTAAATGCTCAATTACACCTACAGTACCAGCCCAAGTTCCTTGCTCAGTTGATAGTGTTAAATGCTCTGGGCGTATACCAATACAGCTAACATTAGCGTCTTCATTTTGTGGTGCATCTATAAAATTCATTTTTGGGGAGCCAATAAAACCGGCTACAAATTTATTTACAGGCTTTTTGTAAAGCTCTAAAGGTGTACCCACTTGCTCAATAATACCGGCATTGAATACAGCAATTCTATCTGCCATTGTCATTGCTTCAACCTGATCGTGTGTAACATAAATCATTGTTGTAGCTAAACTTTTATGTAGTTCTGATATTTCTAGGCGCATATTTACACGCAATGATGCATCAAGGTTTGAAAGTGGCTCATCAAACAAAAAAGCCGAAGGCTGACGTACAATTGCGCGCCCTATTGCTACGCGCTGACGCTGACCACCCGATAATTGCCCAGGTTTACGGTCTAAATAATCAGTTAAATTTAGAATTTTAGCCGCATTAGCAATTTTACTTTCGATTTCTGCAGGGCTTACTTTTGCTCTTTTTAAAGGAAAAGCAATATTGTTTCGTACAGTCATATGCGGATATAACGCATAGGATTGAAACACCATTGCTAAGCCTCTTTTTGCTGGCGGTGTTTTAGTTGCATCTACGCCATCTATTTCTATATTGCCACTGGTTGTATCTTCAAGCCCTGCAATCATACGTAATAATGTTGATTTACCACAGCCCGACGGACCTACAAAAACAATGAACTCACCATCTTTTATTTCTAGATCGAGTGGTTTAATTACGTTTACTTCATCAAAGTTTTTAGTTACTTGTTTTAGTGTGATGCTGCCCATGTGTATTCTCCTATTTTACTGCGCCGAAACTTAATCCACGCACTAATTGTTTTTGACTAAACCAACCAAGTATTAAAATTGGCACAATGGCCATGGCAGATGCTGCCGATAACTTAGCGTAAAATAACCCCTCAGGGCTTGAGTAACTGGCAATAAATGCCGTTAAAGGTGCAGCATTTGCAGCGGTTAAAATAAGTGTCCAAAACGCTTCATTCCACGACAAAATAACATTGAGTAATAGCGTTGAGGCTATACCAGGTAAGGCTATTGGTAATAAAACATGAAATATTTCTTCACCAATTGTTGCACCATCCATACGAGAAGCTTCAAGTATTTCGTTTGGTATTTCTCTAAAGTAGGTGTAAAGCATCCATACCATTATTGGTAAATTAATTAGTGTCATCACAATCACTAAACCTAACTTTGTATCAAGTAACGCAAAGTCACGAAACAATAAATAAATAGGAATAAGTACGCCTACTGGCGGTAACATTTTGGTTGAAAGCATCCACATTAATAAATGCTTTGTTTTTTTAGTTTGTACAAAAGCCATAGACCAAGCAGCAGGTACCGCAATTAATAACCCCAGTAAACTTGAACCTAGCGATATAACCACAGAGTTCCAAAAATGGGTAAAGTAAGGCGAACGCGACAGTACATCGCGGTAATTTTCGAGCGTCCAATCAAACGCATATAAGCTTGGGCTTGCTGATATTGCTTCGGCTTCCGTTTTAAAGCTGGTTATTAACGTCCATAAAATTGGAAAGAAAATCATGCCGCTTATTGTCCATGCTGCAATGGTATAAATTAGTTTGGAACGACGGCT
Source organism: Pseudoalteromonas sp. SWXJZ94C (assembly GCF_015864385.1). Lineage (NCBI taxonomy): Bacteria > Pseudomonadati > Pseudomonadota > Gammaproteobacteria > Alteromonadales > Pseudoalteromonadaceae > Pseudoalteromonas > Pseudoalteromonas sp. SWXJZ94C. The sequence goes on along the minus strand of NZ_JADYXF010000008.1, from coordinate 56,002 downwards.
ATCTTTTATAGTCATAATTAACCCTCCAAGTTTTTGCCAATTAAGCGCATTAAAAATATAGCGACTATATTTGCAATAATAACTGCAACTATGCCCCCTGCCGATCCGCCACCTACATCAAATTGAAGTAGTGATTGCGTGTAAATTAAGTACGTTATATTGGTTGATGAATAACCAGGACCACCGCTAGTTGTTACTAATATTTCGGCAAAAATTGACAATAAAAATATAGTTTCGATTAAAATTACAGCGGTTACCGCACGTGATAAATGCGGTAAAACGATGTAGAAGAACTTGCTAAATGGACCTGCACCATCTAAATCAGCAGCTTCTAATTGCTCACGGTCTAAAGATTGTATAGCTGTGAGTAGTATTAATGCTGCAAACGGTAACCACTGCCAAGACACAATAATGATGATTGATAATAACGGTATTTGAGCAAAAAAGTCGATAGGTTCAAAGCCAAGCCAAATCGCAAAGTGTGCAAATAAGCCATTAACTGGGTTCATTAGCATGTTTTTCCATACCAATGCCGACACAGTTGGCATTACAAAAAATGGAGCTAATACCATAATGCGAACATAATTTCGTCCCCATATTGCTTGGTCAAGTAAAATGGCTAAGCCAATACCACCGCAAATGGTGATAAGTAAAACCCCAGTTACTAAGTAAAGCGTATTAAAAAATGATTCAAAAAATGCTGGATCTGTTAGAAAAAATTCATAGTTTAGAAAACCTACAAATTCTTTTTCTCCTGGTACTAATAAATTGTAATCAATAAATGAAAAATACAATGTCATGCACAGAGGAACTATCATCCAAGCAAGTAATAAAATTACACTAGGAAGTAGCATCAGCCGTGCAAGCGTACGCGAGTTAGTTGTTGCCATATGTAGACCTTAAAAAAGCCAATTCTATTTACTCTTTAACTATCGAGTGAAAATCAGAAACCCTTGATAGTCTTTATAACTAACAAGTAAATAGAATTGACATAAAATATTGGGTAAGTTTGAGTACTTACCCGCCCATTACATGCTATTTAGGATAGCGAGCTTTACGCATTGTTCGCTCAACGAGGTGTTGAGATGTACTAAGCGCTTGTTTTACGGTCATTTGGCCTGTTAATGCAGCTGAAAATTGTTGACCAACAGCGGTGCCGATTCCTTGAAACTCAGGAATAGCGACAAACTGAATACCTACATAAGGCACCGGTTTAACCGTTGGATTTTTAGGGTCAGCAGATTGGATAGAATCTAAAGTAATTTGCGCAAACGGTGCTGCGTCCATGTACTTTTGATTGTTGTATAGTGATTTACGTGTACCTGGTGGTACTTTTGCCCAGCCTTTTTTGTCGGCTACAAGTTGCGTGTATTCTTTAGATGTTGCCCAGCTAATAAACTTCATCGCTGCATCTGGTTTTTTGCTGCTTGCCGGTACGGCTAAAGTCCACGACCATAACCAATTACCGCGTTTACCTAAGCCATTATCTGGCGCAAGGGCAAATCCTACTTTATCGGCAACTTCAGAGTCTTTTTTGTTAGTAACAAATGCGCCAGCAACAGTAGCATCAATCCAAATACCACATTTTCCGGTTTGGAATAAAGCAAGGTTTTCGTTAAACCCGTTTGCAGATGAACCGGCAGGTCCCGACTCTTTCATTACATCTACATAATACTGTAATGTATTTTCCCACTCTGGGGTATTGAACTGAGGTTTCCAATTTTCATCAAACCAACGAGCACCGAACGAATTAGCCATTGATGTAATAAGCGCAACATTCTCACCCCAACCGGCTTTACCGCGTAAACAAAGACCATAAACACCCTCTTTTTTATCGGTCATGGCTTTGGCGGCCTTACGTATAAAGTCCCACGTTGGTGCTTTAGGCATAGTTAGCCCTGCTTTTTCCATTAAGTCAGTGCGATACATAACCATTGAACTTTCACCATAAAATGGTGCTGCATAAAGTTTATCGTTAATAGTTAAACCGCTTCGGATTGCAGGTATTAAATCGTCTAAATCGTAGTTTTCGCCTAAATTATCCAGCTCTTTTAGCCAATTTTGCTTGCCCCAAATAGGTACTTCATAAGTACCTATGGTCATTACATCGTATTGGCCGCCTTTTGTTGCTACATCGGTAGTGACACGTTGGCGAAGAATGTTTTCTTCTAGCGTTACCCATTTTAGGTCTATGTCAGGGTTTTGGCGGGTAAAGTCACTGCTTAGCTCTTTCATGGTGATCATGTCACCATTATTTACAGTGGCTATTGTAATTGTTTCTTTTGCAACAGCGCCCATGCTTATAAAGCCACACGCGAGCATAATTAATTTATTTTTCATCGGGTATTCCCCATATACAAAGTTAATGTCTCATTAAATACCGTTAAATTAGCCTTTATTTTTATCGCAGTTTTAATTAATTAAACTGCTAGCAAACTACCTTTTAAATACAGGTAAACCGCTAAATAAAGAGGCCGAGCTAGCCGGCTAATATCTTAAAACTTAACAGAAATTTCAGAAGTAAAACCATCAAATCCTTTACCGATTTGACCGCCCGAATTAACACCTTCTTCTTGATTAACATACTCAACTTTTAAAAGCGTTTTATCGTTAAACCAGTAACCAGCAGCTACTTGAATACGCTCTACTGTATTGTCTGTTTGTTCAATTAGATCTGAGGTGTTTTCGGCTTCTGCATAACGAGCCGCTACATATAACTTTTTAGGGATAACATATTGTTGTGCTTCAAACACGAAGTACTCTACTGATGAGTCGCCTTCTATTACACTGTTTGAATCAAAAGTAGTGCCGTTTTCATCAGCTATTCCATTTGTACCAAAGTAGGTAATACCGGCAACTGCGTTACCAGCCGCATCCGCAAACGTGTAGTCATCAGACGATTTACCAACCATAAAAATGAGGCTCGTTTCGTCAGATGGTTGATAAGCTAAATTAAACTGGATAATTGATTGCTCAAGGCCAGGCATGGCGCCCACGTGAGTATCACGTTCATTTGAAGGTGATGCTGAGAAATTATAGTTTTCACCATCGCCAAAGCGATAATTTGTTGTTGTTACACCATCAAGACTTGCTACACCATTTTCAAAACGTAATTGGTCGCCTTGATTCGCTTTTAATAAGTTTAAACCGGCTTTAAAGCCACCTTCAAATTCTAGAGTACCTTGAAGTCGGTAGTTGTAACCTCGGTCTTCTTGAAAAGCTTCACCAAAACTAGAGGTAGTGATATGACCTGTAACATTATAAGCACGCACTACACCGCTATCGAAAGTTTCGCTATAGCTTAGCTGCGCGCCATTTTCTGCGGTTGCATAATCTGTTATACCGTTACCAATTAATGCATTACCTTGGTTATCTGCACCGTCTTGAAAGCCTTTAAATTGAAAAGGCGAACCACCAATGTTACCCAAGCGTAATATTAAATTAGCATTATCTTTTGGTGTTCCATAAAGGCCTAGTAGGTCAAACTCAATACCTGCAAAGTCATTATGGAATGAAAAATCACGGTCCTCACCACCAAAGTCATTAGGCTCTTCGGCAATGTCTATGTCGGCTGTGATGTATTCATTAATATGAAATTTAAGCATTAGATTTGCTCTAATACGTCCAAACCCTGACTCTTGTTCTTCATCTTCTGGACGAAATGCGCCATCTTTCGCTTGAATTGACTGAAAGTTTTGCATTAATAAGAAATCTACGTCAATGCGATCTAAGTACTCTGAAACATCAGCCTGTGCAGGTGCTGATGTAGCCATAGCTGCCGCTATGAGAGAAATTGCAAATTTAGTATTTTTATTATTTAACATAATAAGCTCTTTATTTAGTGTGGTGTGTAAGTACAGTGTGTAGATGAGAAAATACTGAGCAATAACATAAGAAACCAATGAAACTGCACTTGTGAGCATAAGCCCATCTGGTGAGCATAATCACAGAATGAATTTAGAACGTCAACGATTTTTTATTACATAACGTTTACAAAAAATAGAGTTATAGTTTAAATATTTTTGAATCAATAAGTTAAGTAGCAAATTTGTTACAGTAATTTAAGTCGGAAATTCTGTTTTAGATGTATTTATTTAAAACAAGTAAACGGTTTGTTTGATATATGAACCAGAGTGAATTAAATAAAATACTCATGCGCGGGTTTTAGTGGTTTAAATTTACTCAAGCTAGGTTAAAGGAAACACTTAATGTTAAATAACGATCATTACTTATATATGTAGCAAAAAATATATAGCCAACTAAACGTTGTAGATTTTTATATAGATAAAAAATAATAAAAGCTGTAAACGGTATATTAATTACGCTTTTTTAAGCAACTATCTTGAGCTTACGTGGGGGTTAGCATAGTATTGAAAATACTTAAGATGTATTAAATATAGAAGTAATTAACATATGGAATTTGTTCGCCCTCTAGAGCCTATCCTCATCATTGATGATGTTAAGGAAATACGTGATTATCTAAATCAAATTTTAACTGAGCTCGGCTTTGAAGACATTTTAGAAAGCGCCAACTTCAACTCAGCTAAACCATTAATGAATGAAAAATCACCCAATGTTATTTTTTTAGACGTTGATTTACCTGACTCTGATGGCACCGATATTCTGGAGTTTATAAATGATACATACCCACATGCTCACGTTGTTATGTGCTCTGGGCATAATAGCTTCGAAAATGTTCAAAACACGTGGGAATTAGGTGCGAAAGGTTTTATAGCAAAACCTTTTAACGCTAAAAAAGTTGATACCGTAATGAAACGCCTCGAACTCATAGAATAATAAAAAAGGTTAACATGCAAAGTACCGTTACAGCGATTATAGAAGATTTATCAGGTGTTATTTTTGGCAAAAAACAACAAATTAAACTAGCGCTTACCTGCCTATTTAGTGACGGACATTTACTAATTGAGGATTTACCTGGCATGGGTAAAACAACGCTTTCACATGCTTTAGCTGCGGTACTCGGATTATCTTATCAACGTATACAGTTTACAAGTGATTTATTACCTGCCGATATTTTAGGCACAAATATATTTAATAGTAACGAGCACACATTTACTTTTCACAAAGGTCCCATATTTAGCCAGGTTGTATTAGCCGACGAAATAAATAGAGCGGGTCCTAAAACACAAAGTGCTTTACTAGAGGCAATGGAAGAGCAACAAGTTACTGTTGACGGTAAAAAGTATTCACTTCCAGCTTCTTTTTTTGTGATTGCTACACAAAATCCATTATATCAGTCTGGTACTTACCCATTACCTGAATCTCAGTTAGACCGTTTTTTAATGCGAATTAGTTTAGGGTTTCCACCAAAAGAAGCCGAAAAGCGTTTAATTTTAAATATGCAAAAACGTGACTACTCTATGTTACCAAAGCGAATAAATGAGCAGCAACTAGCAGAAATACAAACGGCTATTAGCAGCATTACAATAAGCTCTCCGGTAATTGACTACATTATTGAATTAGTAAACTACACACGTAATAGTAATGCATTTGCTGCGTCACTATCACCGCGTGCAAGTATGGCTTTAGCTAAAGCTGCAAAATCATGGGCTTATATTGACGGACGAGATTTTGTAATGCCAGAAGATGTGCAGGCAGTATTTGCAAGTGTATGTCAGCACCGATTAGGCTTACATAACGAGTCGGGTGAGGCACAGGTAAACGATATTTTAAAAGCTGTTTTGGTACCGGTATAAAATCTTATGCCAAAAAAAACAGTTAAGCGCCCTACTTTATTTAAGTCATTTAAGCGCGCAATATTTAATAAGCTATTAAAAAATAAACACTTAAAAAACTCCATCACCCTTGAGCATAAAACAATATATGTTTTACCATCATCTCTTGGATGGTACTTTGTTATTGTTGCTATATTAAACTTTATTATGGGTATTAATTATCAAAACAACTTAATTTTGATAATGGCTTATTTGATGTTTGTGGTAATAATAATTTCAGTACTTATGGGGTACAGTAATGCAAAGGGATTAACTGTAACTTTTAAAAGTGTATTTCCGAGTTTTTCCCCTCAGAAACCTAGTTCTCAATTTATTTTACAAAGTCCTACAATTTGCCAATCTGTATTACTCACCTATCAAGGCGAATTACAAACCCAAGTACACAGTGATGAGGTTAATAATAAACCCCAAACAATAACTCTTAATTTACCTTATTCACACCGTGGGCAATATGCATTTGAACGAATAAAAATTGCGAGCAACTATCCATTTGGTTTAGTTACAGTGTGGAGTTACATTCAGCTACAAAGCGAGACTTTTGTTTACCCTTCTCTTGAAAAAGTATTAAGTGATGAGCACGTTAGTGCACTTGATGAACAATCAGATAGCGGGATAGCAAAAGAAGCTGGTAGCGAAGAGTTTGAATCTTTAATTCCTCACTTACCAGAGATGGGTCTGCAAAGAATTTCGTGGAAACATTATGCTAAAACGCAGCAATTACTTGTGAAAGAATTTGTTGATTTTAAAACAGCAAATGCTCTATTCGATTTTAAGTTAATGCATGGCGATACTGAACAGCGCTTAAGTCAACTGTGCTTTTTAGTCTGCGAAGCCACAGAGCAAAATACTCCTTTTATGCTAAAACTACCCAATAAAACACTAAACACCAATACAGGGCAGCATCATAAACAGCAATGCCTAGAATTATTAAGTGCATTTAATGGGGCTGTATAATGAATATAATTAAAAATGAAAAAGTAATAAATTTTTCTTTATGCTTTATATATGCGTGTTTGATTATATTTTTTATCGCACACTTACCCATTGTATTTATTAGTGTTTTAACAATACTGTGTGTATGGAATTTTTATATTACAACAACAAATAAATCCAAACCTAATGCGTGGTTAGCTAATATATTAGCAGGTGCCGCTCTTGGGTTAATGATTTACAGTGTTGGAATGTCTGACACGGTTATTTTATTTGTTGCTATGTTATTGCTTTCTAGCATATTTAAGTTATTACAGGCTAAAACTAAAAAGCACTACCATATAATTACAACTCTTACGTTTTTCTCTCTTTCGGCTGTATATTTATTTAACCAAAGCATCGTTACCACACTCGTTGTAAGCGGCTTATACATATTAAACTTTGCAGTGCTTGGCTTATTAGAATCAAAACATAATTTGAAAGTAACGTCTAAACAAAGCGGTAAATTACTATTGCTTGCTTTGCCCTTAGCAATATTTTTATTATTATTTTTACCAAAAATGCCTGCGTTTTGGCAATTACCAGGTCCAAAACTTGCTAAAACAGGGCTTTCTGAACAAGTTGATCCTTTTGATATAGCTAAATTATCGAACTCAGATGAACTCGTCTTTAGAGCCACATTTAATAAGCAATCTCCAAGCTCTCCTTATTATTGGCGTGCTATTGTGCATGACGAATTTAATGGAAATGCTTGGTTAACATCCGACTTTTTAAAATATAATAATTCACCTGTTCAAGAGCTAAACGCAGGCGATGAAACGAAAGTTGAATACTCAGTAATAGCAGAACCCGCAACACAAAAATGGTTGTATGGACTTTCTTTCTCAACAAGTAATACAGATGGCGTGCAAGGAAACGCGCTTGGATTACTGAGGAAAAAGAAATATCAGGCAAAAAATCTGCAATACAATGTAAGCAGTGTAGCGCTTAATCAAACTCCTTTGTCACCAAGAAAAACGAAGCAATACACACTTCTTACAAGTAAAAACAATAGTAAAACACTAACACTCTCAGAAAATTTAAAACAACAAACAAAAAGTGACCGTGAATTTTATAATGCGTTATTACAGTACTTTGTAGATAAAAAGTTTACCTACACCTTAACGCCTTCACCTATGAGTGGCGACGATACTATTGATCAGTTTATATTTGATAATCAACGTGGCTTTTGTGGTCACTACGCCAGTGCCGCCGCTTATATATTTAGAAGTGCGGGAATTCCTGCTCGCGTAGTTAGTGGATATTTAGGTGGTGAACTTAATCAAAGTAATAATACGCTAACTGTTCGCCAGTATGATGCCCATGCATGGGTAGAAGTCTATTTAGAAAGCGAAGGTTGGGAGATTTTTGATGCTACCGCCGTTGTAGCACCAGAGCGTTTAAATGGCTCGCTTTCTCAAAATGAAGAATTAAACGATGAGTTCAAAAGTAATCTAGATTTTGGGCTTGTTAGCCTAAGTAATTTTGCAGCAATTAACTGGTTAAGGTTAGAACTCGAAAATTTAGATTATCAATGGGCAAGTTGGGTTCTTGGATTTGATGATGAAAAGCAAAGTGACTTTTTAAAATCAATTTTTGGAAGCAAAAACATTTGGTTGGTACCCTTAATTGTACTTTTAACAGCAGGCTTTTGTTTTATTGGGTACTTTGTGTATTTAAACTGGCCAAAACAAGGCTCTGCTAAATTAGCCCCGATGGTTAAAGAGTATTATCAAATAGTAAGTTGGGCTGAAAAACAAAAATTAAATATATCTGAGAATTTAACACCTAGTCAGCAACTTCAATATTTTGCAGTGCATTTGCCACAAGTTGCACAATCAATAAACGAATTTAGTGAATTATTTAACCAAGTACGTTATGAAAAAAAACCATTTACAAAAGAGCGTAAAACTCACGCTAAAGATCTGATAAAATTAATTAAAACTTCAAAACAGAGAAAACTATGAATGCTGTTGTTATAGGCGTTATTTTAATGCTTGGGCTATCTTTGGCCCGTGTAAACGTCATTGTTGCCATGACTATAAGTGCGTTAGTTGCAGGCCTAACTGCAGGTTTGGGGATAAAAGAAAGTGTTGATGCATTCAATTCAGGGCTTTCTGCAGGTGCGGAGATTGCACTAAGTTATGCAATGTTAGGTGCATTTGCCGTGGCTATTTCTAAATCAGGATTAACACGCATACTCGCCAATAAATTATTAGCGAAGGTAAATGCAAAAGACAGCAGTAATGAAACGTTCTTGAGCTACTTTATTTTATTAATTATTCTAGGTTGTGCTATTTCGTCACAAAACTTAGTACCAGTACACATTGCGTTTATTCCTATTTTAATTCCGCCCCTACTCGTTGTTTTTAATAAGTTACGATTAGATAGACGTGCTATAGCGTGCATTTTAACATTTGGATTAGCAACTTCTTACATGGTGTTGCCTTATGGTTTTGGCGGAATTTATTTATATTCTATTTTACATAAAAATCTTGTTGATAATGGTCTAGACATTGTAAATACACAAGTTCCTATTGCGATGATTATTCCTGCACTTGGTATGTTTATTGGGTTAATTATTGCAGTATTTATTACCTATAAAAAACGCCGTGAATACACAGAGCAGCCATTAACAACTCAGAGCAAATCGGCTGATGTCGAAAACCCTAAAAAAGTAATGATTGTAGGGCTTTTTGCAGTACTTGCCTCGCTTGTTGCACAAAACCTAAGTGGTTCAATGATTTTAGGGGGTTTAGTTGGTGTAATGATATTTAGTGTATTTGGTGTGGTTAAATGGGAAGAAAACGGCGACGTATTTAGCAAAGGCGTTGCGATGATGGCCATGATTGGTTTTATTATGATATCAGCACAAGGCTTTGCATCGGTTATGCAAGCCACTGGCGATGTAGCGAGCTTAGTACACAGTGGGGCCGCCCTTTTTGATGGTAATAAACCTTTGGCTGCCGGTGTTATTTTGTTAGTCGGGTTATTAATTACAATGGGAATTGGTAGTTCGTTTTCAACAGTGCCTATTATTGCAACTTTGTTTGTTCCTTTGTGTTTAGATCTTGGGTTTTCGGTTATGGCTACCGCCGCACTTGTTGGTACTGCGGGTGCTTTAGGTGATGCAGGCTCTCCTGCTTCAGACTCAACGCTTGGTCCAACATCAGGTTTAAATGCCGATGGTCAGCACGACCATATTAGAGACTCTGTTATTCCAACATTTATTCACTTTAACATCCCACTACTAATATTTGGCTGGATTGCAGCAATGGTGCTTTAAGTGGTATGTAAGTAAGTACTCGTAAATTTAATTAAAAGCTAAATGTAACTAAAAGGTATGTTAAAAGCATACCTTTTTTGCTTCTAACAACTCTTATCCCTATCAATTGCCTCCCTATTTTGATTACTTTTGTAGTAAATATTAACTGCGCTGTTGAGATTAGACCCAATAAATACTTAGTATGATGTGTTCTTTATGGTTTTTTATATAAGCACCAATTAAGGTGCTTATATAATATTACTCTACCGCGTCTTTAAAGCTTTAAATTACTCAAAACCATAAATCATTTTATCGCATACCACAGGTGTTGGTCTGTGGTTATCATCGACTGCTACAAACGTAAAGCTACCACTAATAGCAGAGTGCTTATCGTCTCTGTGCATCGTTTCTAATAGTATATCTACATCAACTTTTAAGCTGGTGTTACCTACATAGACTACTTTAGCTATTAACTCGGCAAAAGTACCAGCTGGTATCGCTTCTTTAAAATCAACTCTATCTGAAGATATAGTTACCAAAGGTTTACGACAAAAACGAGTAGCTGCTATAAATGCCACTTCATCCATCCACGCCAGTGCATCACCACCAAATAATGTATTATGATGATTAGTACGCCCTGGAAACACTGTTTTAGTTACCGATGTGGTTGAATCTTCAATGCGCTGAGCAATTATTTCATCGCGATTTACGTCAGTCATAATCTCTACTTTTTGTTTGCTAATGTATCTTGCATTAGTAATGCTGGATCTAGGCGTTCGCCTTTCCAGTTAAAACGCCAATCTAGGTGAGGACCCGTTACACGCCCTGTTGCACCAATTTCAGCTACTTTGTTGCCTTGCGTTATTGTATCACCCACTTTTACGTCAAGCTTACTCAAATGAATGTAAGTTGAGGTAATACCATGTCCATGGTCAATTATTAATGTACCGCCTGAGTAGTATAAATCAGGTTCAGCAAAAACCACTGTGCCACTAATAGGCGCGTAAACAGGTGAGCCTGTTTTATTCGCGATATCTAAGCCAAAGTGCGGACGACGAGGCTCGCCATTAAAGTAGCGCTGACTTCCATAAACACCCGATATACGTCCTTCTGCAGGCTTTAACACTGGGTCTAAAAAGTACACTAAATCAGAGTCAACTTCTCGAGCTTTACGAACAGCAACTGCTTCGCGGCTTATACGCGCGCTAACTTCTTTTGGTGGCGAAACATATTTTTTAGCTACGCCGGTAATTTTATCTATTTTATATTCGCGCTTAGTAATAGCTATCGGCTGTGAATGCGATTTACCCGTGTTATCTACCCATTTTAAAGTATGAGTAGTATCAGCGTCTCGACCAAAACCAAATACAAAATCACCATTTGCTGAAAGTTTTAAGTCTTTGCCATCTAAGCTTACTGATTTAGCGTTTTCTAGCTTTCCAGTAACTAAACCGCCTTGTGTTAAATGCCCTTTTAACTCAAGCGCCATAGCACTAAAGCTAGCAGAGGCAACAAGCGCTGTTGCTAAAAGTGTTTTAAACATAACTAATCGATCCTTTTCCAACACCTTCATAAGCGGTTACTTTCACTGCTTTTTCTGGATATTGAGCTTTAATTTGACCAGCTATATGTTCAGCAATACATTCTACAGTGGTATCTACTGGTAAAATATCGCAACGAGATTCGCTAATAGCCATTTCAAAATAGCCTTGTGCCGATGTATAAGCAAAACATACATCACCCGCTTTGGCTGTTATATGTTTTAAATCAGGTGCGTTAATTTGATCTTCACTTGTGGCTAAGTAAATATCTTCCCACTTTTGAGACCATTCTTTTTGCAAGCGCGGCATAGTAATGCCATCTAGGCTAATACCAATTTGAGAACGATGCCCATGAATAATGCGCTGGCAATTACCGTCATGCTTTTTAAGGCCATGGCTGTAATGATAATAAAAACTTTGGCTGTGTTCAGGCTTAAGAGACAGCTCTATTTTTTCAATGTTATCTGGTAGCTTCGGTAGAATAGTCGCAATTAAAAATTCAGTAACCGATTCAACAGTTACTTCGTCTGCGTTAATCATGCAATAAGCTTGATGAGGAGCACTCATAGCTAAGTGGTTGTTTTCACCAAATGTACAATCGAGTGTTTTATGCTCGTCAAATTCAGATACAACGCCATTAAGCCCTGTAGGAATTGCTAAACGGTGATCAATACACTCATCTATAATGCCTTTAATTTGCTTTTTAACTAAACCAAAGTCTAAAACCATAGACTCTTCGTTAAGTTTTCCGTGCAAAGTTAAATCAACAATCCAGCTCTCGCCAACGGCGCCGCGTTTGTTACATAAGTAAGAAAAATCAATCACAGTTAGTGAGTTAACAAAAAGGATCATAAACTTCCTTTAGACTGGTTATAAGACAGCACTAATTATAATGATTTTTAATTGTAATTGCGCGGTTTTATAGTGCAAAAACCAGTCACACTGCTTGATTGATTATTTAATATGCAATATTTTGATTTTTTAACTGCTCCGAGTTGTTTAGCGTACAAGTGTACGCTAAAGTACTTGGCAATTTCTAAGCGAAGATAAGTGTTATGGAACCTAAAAATAGCTATACAAAAGAAGATTTGATCCTTTGCGGTCAAGGTGAAATGTTTGGTGAAGGCAACTGCCGTTTACCAAGTGACAACATGTTAATGATGGATCGTATTACCTCTATTACTGCTGATGGCGGAATTCATGGTAAAGGCGAAATTGTTGCTGAGCTTGATATTGACCCTAGCCTGTGGTTTTTCGATTGCCATTTTAAAGGCGACCCAGTAATGCCAGGTTGTTTAGGATTAGATGCTATGTGGCAACTAGTTGGCTTTTACTTAGGTTGGTCTGGTGGTCCTGGTCTTGGTCGTGCGCTAGGTGTGGGTGAAGTTAAATTTACTGGTCAAATTTTACCGACTAATAAAAAAGTAACTTACCGCCTTGTAATAAAACGTTTAATAAAACGTAAATTATTTATGGGCGTTGCCGATGGCACTGTAGAAGTTGATGGCCGAGTAATCTACGAAGCAAAAGATTTAAAAGTGGGCTTATTTCAAGACACTAGCGCGTTTTAATTACTTAAACTAAATTCTGTTTAGGGTTTAGTTTAAAAGTTAACGCACAAACAAAAAGGCCTCCAACATGGAGGCCTTTTTGCTTAAATTCGATTATTGATTTTAGGTTTTGTACATGTTGCGATTTTCAATCGCCTCACGCCAACCTCCTAACCACTCTGACTTTGGATCTACTTGTTGATAAGGGCATAGCTCTTTTGAGCGACCTGCTAAACCTGCTTTAAAACCTTGAGAATGAGCTCTTTCTAAACGATCTCTTTTCTGTCTCTTCATCGGTAATATCCTCACCTTTTTATTTATATATTGTGTAGCATTAGTGAAATCTACATTTAATGAATAGTTAATAAAAATGTAAAATTCAAATTGTAAAAGCAATTAAATTGTTTGACTTTAACTAAGCTGCTGATGCAAAAATGAATTAACATTTAAAAAAGTAAGTGGTCATACAACATTTAATTTGACCGGTTCGTAAAAACAAATTGGCGATTTAATAATCGCTAAAAAGCACTTATGTGCTTTAATTGTGACCGACTAATATTGACTAAGTTCCAAACAAAAATGTAATCGTGACACTTTTATTTCATTAATCTTAAATTAGTAGCCCGCCCTAAATATGAACTATTTTTAAACAATTTAAATTTATACTTGATTATTTAAAGTCGATCGGTCTAATATGACTGTATGAACAAAAATACATCAACACCAACACGCCGTGGTCGCCCACCAAAAATAGCCAGAGAAAACGCCGATACAAAAGCGTTACTTATTCGCACAGGCCTAGAAACCCTAACCGAATTTGGCTTTAGCGCCACAGGGCTCGATACAATTTTAAAAAAAGCAGCTGTACCTAAAGGCTCTTTTTATCATTACTTTAAAAGTAAAGAAGCCTACGGTATTGCGTTAGTTGATGCATACGACAGTTATTTTATTGCCAAGCTTACCCATTACCTACAGCAAGAAGATATTCCCCCACTTGAGCGAATCGTTAACTTTACCCAAAGCGCAATTAAAGGGATGAAAAAATACGATTACAAACGAGGCTGTTTAGTCGGTAACTTAAATCAAGAGCTTAACCATTTAAGTGAAGAGTTTAAAACCAGATTAATGCAAAGCTACACCGCATGGCAAAACCATGTAGAGGTTTGCTTAAACCAGGCTAAGCAACAAGGCACTATTGCAAGCCATGTAAACACGCAATTAATGAGTGAGTACTTTTGGATTGGTTGGGAAGGTGCTGTTATGCGCGCCAAGCTCACAAAATCAAATACCCCACTTACTTTGTATACAGAAATGTTTTTACGCGCATTATTAACCTAATGCGTTTTTATTTACCAATTAAAAGACGATCGGTCTAAAAGGATATCCCATGAGTAACCCAATTAAAGCCATTGTTATTAATAAAGAAGATAATAACTACAGCGCTTCATTATCAACTATCGAAAATAGTGATTTACCAAACGAAAATGTTTCTATCGACGTGCTATACAGCACACTTAACTATAAAGATGGTTTAGCAATTACGGGTAAAGGCCCCGTTGTACGTAGTTTTCCTATGGTGCCAGGTATTGATTTAGTGGGTACTGTTACAAATTCCACCAGCGATGAATTTAAAAATGGCGATAACGTAATATTAAATGGCTTTGGTGTAGGCGAAAAACATTGGGGCGGGCTTGCTCAAAAAGCAGCACTTAATAGCGATTGGCTAATCCCCTTACCTACTGGTATTTCACCAAAACAAGCTATGCAGATAGGTACAGCGGGTTACACTGCCATGCTAAGTGTTATCGCGCTTCAAAAACAAGGGGTTACCCCTGAGTCTGGCGAAATACTGGTAACAGGTGCCAATGGTGGCGTAGGCAGCTTTGCTATTTATTTATTAAACCAGCTTGGTTATAACGTAACAGCAGCAACGGGTCGATTAGATCAAAGTGAGTATTTAAAAGAATTAGGCGCTAAACAGGTAATTGACAGAAACGAACTTTCAAACCCGGGTAAGCCTTTGCAAAAAGAGCGTTTTGCAGCGGCAATAGATTCGGTAGGCAGCCATACACTTGCAAACATTTGTGCATCATTAAAATATGGTGGTGTAGTAACCGCCTGCGGACTTGCACAAGGTATGGATTTACCAGCATCTGTAGCACCCTTTATACTTCGTGGCGTATCACTTATAGGAATTGATAGCGTAATGCGCCCTAAAGCCGACAGAGTTGAAGCATGGGATCGTTTAGCTAAATTAGTAAGCGCTGATTATTTAGATAAAATTTCTACAGAAATATCACTCGAACACGTAATTGATAACGCAGAGCGACTTATGGAAGGTAAAATTCGTGGTCGTGTTGTAGTTAATTGCCAAAGTTAAGCTATTTACTCTGTTAAAGCCCCGTTATTAAATTTATAATGCAATTTGTATTTTAATAACGAGGCAACACCTATGAGCAACCAAGAACTTTTCAGTAATAATCCACTGCAAGGCGTAAAATTAGAACAAGTGGTTGAAGAGCTGGTTGAACAATACGGGTGGGAACTCCTACACGCTTATTTACAACTTAACTGCTTTAAAAATAATCCTGATGTTAAGTCTGCGGTTAAATTTTTACGTAAAACACAATGGGCACAAGAAAAAGTAGATAACTTTTACCTTTATCGTCTTAAAAACTTACCTAAGCCTGATGATGTTCAATACGAACTACCACCACGAGATCGTGTGATCCCAGCTGATCATAAACCAGGTGAGCCGTGTGAACTTAGTTTTGTTGATGCTAAGCGTATTGTAGAGAAAAAAGAATCTAAACAACGTGCACGCGATCGTAAACAGCGTTCTAATTCTAGTAACCCTTGGGGTAACTAAAAATATATTAGTTTAAGGTTGAAGAGCTGTTTGTTAATAGCTCTTCGACTATCTTCTCATTAACTTCAATTATATCCGCGTTACATAGCCAATAAATAACAATTAATATCCTCGATTTTTCCAAAAGTCTGTTTCAGTGCGCTCTGCCTCTAATGCCACATTAAAAGTTTTATCAGCAATGATTTTTCCATTAAGCTCAATCGTCATACGCCAATCACCCAATTTATTTTCTATTGGCAGCCAAAGCGTATCGCCTAAATAAAAGTTCCAATCACTGTTTTTAACGTATACATCGCCTTCAAAAGGGTCCATTACATCACCGTTACTGTCGGGAATATCTGGATGGTAAATACAATAATGAAGCTTTTCGCCTTTACCTTTTTTAATATTTACGATTAAGCCAAACTCAATATCTACCTCAGCTATTACATTTGTTGTAAATTGCTCTATTTGTGGCAATGCTTTACTTTCGCTATCCCACTTGGAGTAAATGCCGTGGCTTTGTAACGTCACTACAGGTTTTATTTTAGCCATTAAGGTAGCCTTTTATATTAGCTATTTTGGCATTAGTTTAACTTTTTTTAATTTTACAATAAAACACAATTTAATAAACCTTAATGCCCGTACTGCTAAAATGTCGTACTTTACAATACGTCTGTTAACATAATTGCTAGTTTGTCATCATTGTTTACACACTATTTGCACAATTGCTGATTATTGTATGCGTAACTTAATTGATCAGGTGTACTGCAATGAAACAACACGCGCTAATAAATAAAAAACGCAACATAGTAAATGGTTTAAAGCTCACTTCCCTTGCTTTAATTGTTTCATCGTTAGTTGCATGTGGTGGTGATAACGAAACCTTAGCTGATAGCTCAGCAACCACGGATGATTCATTACAAACCACCACAGATAACGGCACAGGTACCAGTAGTTCAACCCAAGGTGTACTTTGTGAATATAGCTACAGCGAATATAACGATTCTGAATCAGTACAAGCCACCAGCGCTGCAGATTGGTCATGCACAGGAACTACACGCGACTTAGTAGCTAATGGCATACCCGATCACGAAGTAGGCACCTTTCCTAATGCCGACAACCCAAATACTATTTCTGAGCAATCAGTAAATGAAAGCTACACACTTGAGCCTATAGAAACAACACAAGCAACTATGCTTGGTGGTCCTCGTGGAATGATAGGCGTTGTACTTAACGGTATTAAAATAGACGCAGGCACAGGCGGAAGTTGCGATGATTCAGGCACCGATTGCGATTTGGGCGACAATAGCGGCAACTGGAACATAGAAGCCCTAAGCCAAGACACATTTAGTTTTGGAACAGACGACAACAATGCACACGTACAACCCGATGGCACATATCATTACCATGGTATGCCAGAGGGCTTTGTAGCACTGCAAGGTGGTAGTAGCACAACTATGACTTTAATAGGCTGGGCAGCAGACGGCTTTCCTATTTATGCACGCTATGGCTATTCAGACTCGAGTGACGCAACTTCAGCCTTAACCGCAATGACCGCAAGCTACCAGCACGTAACAACAGTAAGCGCAAACCGCCCTTCTACTGATATATACCCATTAGGTACATTTGCACAAGATTGGGAATACGTAGCAGGCTCTGGTGATTTAGACGAATGTAATGGCCGTGTTGGCGTAACACCTGAGTTTCCTAGCGGAATATACCACTACTTCGCAACAGACACTTACCCGTTTTTTCAACGTTGCGTTAAAGGCGAAGTTTAGTTAGGAGTAAGTTATGCATTGCATAAAAAAATGTCTATTCAGTATGGTAGCGTTAGGTTTATTGAGCACACCAAACTTAGCAAACGCGCATTTAATGGTTGCAGAGCACGGAACATTAAACTTTGTAGATAATAACGTGTTTATTGTGCTTTCAATTCCTATGTCGGCTTTTAAAGGAGTTGATGAAAATAAGGATGGGAAAGTATCGATAGATGAGTTTAATGCTCACAAAAAACAAATAAGTAAGCGAGTTAAAAAGAACGTTTATTTAGCAGATCATCAGTATAAATTTACTATTGACGGACTTTTGCTAAACCCAGAAGCGTCGCATAAACATAAAAACACCAATATAGATCAAATAACAATTTCAGGGCGTTACTCTATGCCAACTAAACTAACTAAGGTTAATTTTAACGTTAAGTTATTTAGTAATGACAAACATAAGCAGCGCTATCAAATTACGACTACAAATAAAAAGCAAAAACTTACTCATCAATTTGACCTAACACCAACGTTGCCGTTCAGTAAGGTATTTTAAGCAGTAACCCTAACCGAATAATTAAGTAGCAAAGAGTACAAGCCATACCTGCTTGTGCTCTTTTTTATCTTTACCCTTTTTACTTTTTGTAACAGCACTCTTTTTATAAAGAAACAAGCTTAGGATTTTTAGGAAAGTAATGCTCTTCTTGCTGCTCACATAAACTAAACTCACGTGTGTTTTTATAGGGGAGCTTCATAAAACCCGCAACACCAACATCAGTAATATTTACCGCGTATTGCATAAGTTTATTAAGCAAACGTTTAAACTCAACTTCTTTGGTCGAATCGAGTAATCGGTAGTAATGGTGAATTTTCATTCTGTCCGGCAGTGCTTCAAAAATAATACACCCTGTATGGTGAATTTGGTTAAGCTCAAATACGCACTTGATTACTTTTTTAGGGAGCTGTAGTTGTTCATCAGGGTCTTTACCGTCTTCAAAGTATGAATGAGGCCGGGTTATTTCGTTTGTTTTCATACTTACTATTTCATACTCAAGCTCTGGTAAGCTTTCAAACTTAAACGCGCCCGTACCATCTCGCTCTAGCTGAATAGTTTTACGCGCATCAAACAAACAACACTTAAATAAACCTTTTTGATTAATAGCTTGGGCAAGCATAACCGTATTATTAATCGCATCACTAAACGCATCACCCAATGATTCGTCATGCATAATTAAAGACGATTCAACAAATAACGACTCATCTCTCCAATGAAAGCTAAGCCCGCCTACTACAGGATACTTTGCTAATCGGCTAATAGATGCTAAAAATGCTTTTTCGTTATCACCCGTATCAAACAAAAACTCTTTATAATAACGATCAAGCTGCGCATCGTTAACATCTAGTAGTTGTTGTTTATGATCGGCTTGGCGTAAAAACTGTTTTCTTGAACTGTACACAACAGTATCGGGTTGCTCAGCCTTGCCATACCAAAAAGGGATATCTGCTTTTTGTTGTTTTTTATCAAACTCAGGTAAATATACTTTAGCCATAGTCGTAATGTTTCGCATAAAGTAATCACCAGCTCCATCACGTATAGCCTTACTCTTAGAAAGCATGCCATCAATTACTTTCGCCAGCTCCTTTGGTAAACCTAAGCTGCTTGCAGGAATTGCTTGTGCGCCAAACCGACACGACTGCGCCGACGCTAACGCATACAACGTAGCGGCTACGCCTTGTTCGTCAAAACGCGGTGATGATTGCTCTCCCGACATTTGCGCTTCGCCAATAAAGTACACATCCCCCATACGGGCATTGGTAGTACTTAAATCACCCGACATTAAATCCATAAAGTTACTAGCAACTGGGTTTCCATCGCTATCTAGCTGTGCATACACAGAGCTGCCCCAATCCACTAACGAGAGCGCATCAGTGTTTGCATCCCATACTAAGTTTGAAGGCTTTATATCACCATGCACTATAGGTTGCTGGCTAATGCCATTTTTATGATGGCGTAAATCAATTAGCACGTTGCGTAACCTAACTGCTAGCGACATTATTTGCGCCGCACTAAAGCGCCCGGTTTTAAGTGATACTTTTTCAAGGTCTTCGCCAATGGCACGTGCCATCATTAAAATCCCTTGCTTTTTAACGCGTTCAAATGCATAAAAAGTAGGTACTAGCGGGTTATTAATTTGCGAAAGCATATACGCTTCATCTTCAAGGCGATCACGTACACTTTGGGCAAGCGTTATACGGGAAAATTTAAACACCCAAGGTAAACCGTTATCGTCATCTCCTGCAAACACAAAACCAAAAGCACCCGAGCCAATCATTTCAACGTTTTTATAGCCCAACACTGTTAACTGCTTAATACAAATATTAAGCCACTGACGGTGTTTTTTAGCATCATGATGCGATAGCAAATAAACAGATTGCTCTTCGTTGATGTAAAAATTGCGGATTTCTTTGGCTTTCAATGCAAATACTCAAATTAATAAAAACAAAATCGAGTTAATTATTAGTTTTATATAATGAGATTACAATAGCTTGCTAAATAAGTTTACTAATTCAATTGAATCATTTAAATATGTAGATTAAGGAAGTTTACAGGTGCTAGGCTTTCTTGCTTTTAATTTTGTAACTCATGATGATCTATTACTTATAAGTTATTATCAGTAAAGGTCTAAAGCCACCCAAACACTGCATATATGAATACTCAACAAAACACTGTATATAAAAACAGTGGTACTTTAATGTGTCACTAAAGAGTACTTAATAGCATTAATAAAAACCAAAAAACGGTGTGTAATATTAAAATACACACCGCTACTTTACAGTCTAACTATATACAATCGAACTATAAATTGTGTTTTTGCTTATCCTAAACGTTAATCAGGAATACCTACCCAAGTAATAGACGAAGAGGCAAAGTTAATTTGCATATTATCTACAACAGTCATAATTGTAAGATCAATTTTTAAAACTTGTTTTGCAATAGGATTAGGCGTTTTAATATTTGCAGCATTTTTTGGTCATGTTTTTGTTAGCGAGTACGCAGAAATAATACTTACCTTAATCGGTTCAGGGATTATTGTTTATAGTCATTTACGTAACTATCAATTGCGAAATAAAAGCCCCTTGTATGCATCCTAATTTTATATATCAGTAAGGGGTTTAAATAATAAAGTAGCTAATACAACTAAAAGCATATTTGACACTTATACTTCCATATTTTTTACACATTTACGCAGTAATGTGCCACTGTATAAATTGATAATTTACTAAATGTGTAAAGGATATAAGTCATGAGGCTAAAAAATTATAATACATTAGCGACAATACTCACTTTTAGCACCCTCGCAATTGGAGGATGTAACGACTCCCCCTACTGATTCGAATCACATTAAGGATGTGAGCACAAAAGTTAAAGCACCTACTAACGGATTAGACGTTTCTATGTTCAGTAAAGGGGCTTTTAGTAAAAAACCTGAAATTGTAGACTGTACAACAATGCAAGGCACAGCAACTAAGTGCTATAAATTTACAACTACAGGTGCCCCTGCGGGTCGTGAACCTGGTCCTTTTTGCCCAAGAACAACTACCGATGGCGCCGATGTTTCGGGAAGCTGGTTTAGTAAAGAAGGAACAGGCGATTTAGTCGATTTAACAGGCGAGTTCATCTTAAAGTTAGATGAGTATTATGGTGATGAAAAATGGATACTTTACGATGCTAAAACAAATAAGATTCGTTATACAGCATCAAAAGAGTCATGCTCTGGTGCAGCCCGCCCTGATGTTGAAGAACAATACAAACAAAACTGTATAGAGTGCGAACTTGCCTATCTTGATGAAGACTTTTCTTTAACTTATCTTATTCCTCTGAGCCCTATACCGGCATCTCAAACAGGTAGGCTACGTACCGTAGGTATTGCACTTGATGGCACCGAACTTTCGGGTCCTGCACCAATAAATGCAATTTTAGAAAGTTACACTATTGCAGCTTTTGATGACTGCGGCGGGCATATTAATTTACATCAGGGGTATCATTATCACTCTACAACAGGATGTACCGATACACCAACAAGCGAAGACGGGCATGCCGGATTAATAGGCTACGCTGTTGATGGCTATGGGATTTATGCAATGAGAGATGCACTAGGTAAAGAAGAGTCTCTTGATGAATGCCGAGGTACTACAGATACAACTCGCGGATATCATTATCATGCAGCAAGCCCAAGCGAAAATATGTTTATTGGTTGCCTTCATGGAGAGTCAATAAAAGAAGCTGGCGGACCGCCTGATGGGGCTAAAGATAGCCCTAAAGATGGTGAACCTCCTTCGGGCCATAGCGCCCCTCCTAAAAACGAAGGCACCCAATAATGATACATAAACAAATAAAATATTATTATTTACTTACTGTGAGCACTTTATTGCTAGTAACAGGATACGTTAGTGCACATTCTGGACCACTCAACAAAATTGCCATACAAGCATGCGGCGAAAAACAAAAGTCGCAATCATGTCAATACCTAGACGGTCACAACAATCTATACATAGGTAGCTGTCAGTACATGGCAGATGATTTAATGTGCGTAAGAAACCAGCCAATTAAAAAGGTAGATAAGGAGAAAGATAACTCCATACAAGAGGTAGGTGAGCACAAACACACTCATAATACATAATGAAAAAATACATATTAAGTAGGCGAGAAATAAAACGGTAGAATATAACTTATTCAAGGGCTTATATAAAAAATGGTATAAGCCTAGTTATGTTTTACCGTAATCTATAGTTTTTTAAATAATAGGTATGCTTAGTTTTTTCTGTATTGGTAACTAAAACCTACACCACCCCAAAAAACGTTACGCAAAGTTTCATCCCCTGCATAACGGCTCTCATCTTTATTAACCGCTAAACTATAACTTGTATAGGTATAGAGCTCTAGTTGGTCAAGAACTTGATAAGATAACCCCGCCTTAAATTGAACATTATTAAACCCATTATGACCATCAGATACATAATCGGCATTAAAGCCAAGCCCCGTTTGAATGTCTAATACAAGAGTATCGTTTAAGTGATAATCTTTTTTAACAGCGAGTTCTAAAAATGCCCCTTTAGCATCAAATGAATAATATACACTGCTTATTAGCTGAAATTTATCATCATAAAAATACGAAAAATCTAAACTAATTTCGTTATCGTATGCGTTACTACTCGCCTCATGAGACAAAATATAGTTATAGCCCGCAAATACTTCAAATATATCAAATAATTGCGTAGCATAAATTATGTTTAAATTTAGCTCTGAATAATCAGAATTAATACCACTGGCAGCCCAAGGTATAAAAGCTATATTGTTATAATTAAACTCCGATGCTACAGAAACAATCCCATTTCCAGATAAATTATCACGCCCTTCGCTTATATAACGACTTTCCCACAATGGGTGTAAGTGTAAATCAGCCCCCTCTTTTACATAGATTTGGCTTGCTTCATCGAGAATTATATTTCCACCAACACCCACTTCAAGTTCTTGAGAGTTTTCATTTATTGATGATTGTGCGGTAGCAGTAAATACAACACAAAAGGCAGATACAAAAATAAAAACTGATAAATTATTGTTCATTAATTTAAACCTAAACTTAATTGACGGGCAGATAAAAAATAGTCGCACATACTAATCGTTTAATATGCACCTGAGCAATCTAAATATAGTTATGTGAGTGATACTGTCTAGACCTAATTTTTTAATTAGATCTATCTTGAACATAACATTAACTTTGTGAACTAAACACGAAGAAGTATTTTAAAAATTAAACATGCTCTTACAATTGATACAACTTTATAAAAAATAATGATTCAATATTATTATCACTACAACCTTTAATAACTAACGCTTGCCTAATAACGTGCAGAGCCCATATAATTGAAAGTGTAGTAATAATTTAGACTAACAAATAGGCTATTTGATACGATAAAAACGGCTTAATAGCTCACTAGTCTATATAACTTTTATTTGGACTCCTCTGTCGTTCCCAATATTAAATTGACATAAAACCAATCAATATTATTTATTAAGGATAATCAATGTTTAAAAAAGTAGTAGTAACTTTATCAATCGTTGTAGCAAGTTTAGGATTTACTTCTGTAGTTTTTGCAGATGATAGCGTTAAAAAAGACATTGTAGATATTGCATTAGAAAATGGTTCGCTTAATACTTTTGGCGAAGCTCTAAAGGCTGCTAATCTAGTTGATACGTTGAAAAGTGAGGGCCCTTTCACCGTGTTTGCACCAACAGATAAAGCATTCGCAAATTTACCGGAAGGAACACTTGAAGCCCTTCTAAAACCTGAAAATAAAAGTAAATTAACAGCAATACTTAGCTATCACATAGTTAAAAGTAAACTAACAGGAAATGACATTGTTAAAGCGACTAGTTTTGAAACTAGTCAGGGTCAAAAGTTAACAGTTTCTACAGCGGGTGGCAGAGTAATGATAAACAATGCTGGCGTGTCAATGATCGATGTTAAAGCAAGTAACGGCGTGATTCATGTTATAGACGCAGTATTAATGCCAAAAGAGTAATTTTAGTTAATAAGCGCAGTTTTAATAACTGCGCTTATATAGATAAAAATAATGTGATCTATAAAACAGACATTAATCTCTCAAGGTTCACATCTATTTATTAACCTCTCTGCATACAACCTGACCTCTTCAGGTAGCATATCCGTACTAAAGTCTGTAATACCTGGTCTTAAAAAATCGAGCATAAGTGTCCCTCTAAACTGATCAGAACCATTCCATGCTTCATGTTCAACCGTATCATCAAAGATCAAACATTTACCTTCTTCCCAGTAACGAGTTTCACTTCCAACTCTTAATTTACATTCGCTTGGTACAACTAAGCCAAGATGAAGTCGATATACACTTTCAGCCCACCCTACATGTGGCTCTATATGGGTCTGTGGCGCCAAAAGTGAAAAACCAGCAAGGGAAACCCCATCAATACTTTGAATTAACCTAGCGGTTTCGGGACATTTTTTACATGCACTCTCAATAGGGATACCAAGCGCATGTAAACCAAAAACACTCCAGCCATATCCATGCATTTGTTGCTGAATCCAAGGATCAAACACATCATTCGAAAGTGAGCGAAATTCGTCACGAATTTTCTCCCAATTTACCTCAAGTTCAGAAACAAAAGGAAACCGAGAAGGTTCAATAAACATTATTAGTAATCCATAAAATAATAACCATAGTGTAGAAATGAGGTAGCAATAAAATTTATTTAGTAAATAGACACCATAACAAACTATATAATTTTTTAAATACTTACTAAAAAAACCTCATCTTGAAATTTTCATGATTTATTCGTTATGCTTTTTTATTAAGAAGCTTTTTATTTAATTTTTTTATAATTAAAATATACACAACAGGTGTAATGAAAATGCCAACAGTATTGCACCATAAACATTATTAGCTATAAAAAATAGCCCCCATAAAACACATACCTAATAAGCAAAACCTAGCAATTCATCAAGTAAGCTAAATTTTTTGTTACTCATATTTAACAGACCACTTGTTGTGTTCAAACCAATAATTATTTAGCAAATGGAAAAATCATTAAGATTAGGACCTATTTATCTTTCGAGGTTAAATTTACAGCAGTGTGCTTGGTGTTTAGGCAAGGCAGAGCCTATGTAGTGTGGTTATTCCCCATAAATAGGCGATAACGTAGCATAAATTCCAAACATGCGCTGCCCGAAGGGTTCTGTCCAGGGGCAATTTACACTTTGTTACCTACATGGATGTAAGCAGTAGAATAACGCAGGAGCAGTTATCGAGCCCATAGGTTACAAACCTTACGCCGCGATTAAATAGCCCCTAGATTGAACAAATTTTAATCCTGAAAGGTCAACAGGCCCTAATAACTAATAAATATAGAAGTGAGGTGCCAGCGTTAACTAAATAAAACTAACGGATGACAAAAACTCATCACTTTGTGTATTTAATCCAACGCACAATAAGTTATAAACACCCTGCTTATACATAAACATACGGTTTTTAACTGATTTACCCTCTTTACTTGTTATATTCATTTCGTAACCATTAACACCATCGTGCTCAATATAGTTTTCGCTATTCATAACCCCGCCAAAACGTCTAAGTAGCCCCTGCCTACCAGGACGAATACCGTCTTCTAACGTGCCTTTGGGTACACCCTCGCCCAAATACTCCGATATTGAAACAACGCAAGAAGTGTCCTCATCTTTAGCTCTAAAAGTAGTAACTTTAAATTTACCATAACCGGTTATGTCATTTATCTTCGATGATATTTCTGGTTTGCTTAAAAAAGTAGCTTTAAAGTTATAATCTTCAAAAACGAGCTCTTGGGATGATGAGCTTAATAATGATGTTTCTGCCGTAAAATATTTATAAGCACCAAATGCAATTACTAAAATTAAAATATACTTAACCAAGGTACGTTATCCTTCTTCTTTTGTTTTTATTAGGCAGGTAAATAGAATTTTTTACTCGTTAGTTATAAGTCCAAGCATCTGTTATTGTTACTTCGCACTTGTTATAACTAGTTGTTTCTTTTTGAGCTATCCCTCTTACTCTAAAGTTAGTTAAAGTATTTGGTAAAATATTTAAATCGTCATCTGTTACAGATAACGTATCAACTAATACATTTTGATCAGTTACAAAATCTACCTGAAACTTTACTTGTTTAAACGAAAAATCAGAGTCATTTTCTATTTGCCCCATGCATGCTACATAAAGCCCATCGTTTTCGTTTTTACTACTAATTTCAGTTACTTTGGCGTTTAGGTTTTTCATTGCTTTATCTTCTTGCGCTGTAACAAAAATATTTTGATAAAATATAAAGCCAAAAACCCCAACAATACATAAAGCTAATGCACCAATTAACACTGGGTTGTTTTCTAAATTAGAATATTTTGCTTGTAACGAAGTACATTGCGGACATTTTTTAGCACGTCCATCTATAGCGCTAAAACACATAATACATTCTTTCGTGCTGTGCATAATCATCCTTGATAACGGTAAAACAAAAAAGTAACTATTTTAATAAGCTTAAGTGTACCCATATAAACGCAACCGTAAACAAAAACTAGGCTTTACTAAATCACAACTTTAAACAAAGCAAAATCACTGTGTAAATAAGCAGTGTATTTTATGCACTGGTTTATATAGAAAATAATTTGGCTTTTTCATTATTTAACAGCCTATCTTTATTTCTATCGTAAATAACTTCGGCTTCGCTTTGAGTAATTACGCCTTGATCGAGTAAAAATTCTAAGCTTTCTTTATATATTTCTAATTTTTTTGAGTTGTCGAGTTCTGGTCTTATTTTAAGGCTTTTTATTTCTGTAGATAACATACTTTGAAACTCACTCAACTCTTTACTATTAGGCTTATTGTTCCAAAGAGTCAGAGCCGGATTACCGTTATTTCGAAAGCGATATACAACCACGTCTGTTATTTTATAAAAATACTGTTGAATGCATATTAATGCTGGTACTAAAAAAATCAAACCTGCGTTGAGTGACTTCGGATCTAAATTTATTGCCGACTCGATAAAAAAGCGAACAACACCAATTAAAAAAAAAGCAGATAGACCTAACAGTATTAAAGGTCTATGAAAGTACTTATCTGACTCCTCATCAAGATCGAATAAACTAAAAACCTCTTCATTCATCCCTTTAATAGAAGATTGAGTAACTTTAACTTTCCCATTATCGAGCAGCTCTACTTTTTTACGTCCCTGCATAAATTTTTTCTGTTCAAATGTTCTCATTTATTATTCCCTAATATCATTACAGCTTTTTATGCTGAACATTTTGATTCCGTTAATGTTAAATATCAACCATATAATTTAAAATATATATCTGCACTATTATTTCAGACAGTAAAAAGACTAAACAGATTTAAAAAACAAACCATTTTGAGAGGATTTATTAAAGGGAAATTAAAAAACCGAACTTTGAGCTAAGCTTGCTAAGATAAGCTCAGTTCGGTTTGATTGGGAGTAAAGTTTTAGCGTAATGTAAATAACGTTTAAAACTTAAAAGTGCCAGTTAAGCGTACGCTACGCGGTGTACCGGGTTGAACCCACACATCTGCAAATGAGTTAGTGTAGTAGGTTTCATCAAATAAGTTATCAACCTCGGCGCGTAACCCAAATGATTTAGTTACATCAACATCTACAAACGCGCGCGCGGTTGTGTAGCTCGGTAGTTTAAAATCGGTTCCAAAAAAGCCGTTTCGTGAACCTACATAAACCAAGCCACCGCCATATTTAGCAGCTTTACCGTAAAGCTCTGTTGATTTAACAAGCTGTAAACTGACCTGATTCTCAGGAATATTTAACAGTGAACTTCCCGCATCTACATTAAAACCAAAATTAGCATCAAAAAACGAGTTTTGAATAGTTGCATCAACATACGCATACGACAGCCACAAGGTTAAGTCCTCAGTAAGCTCGCCATTCATATCAATTTCAACGCCTTTACTTTGTGCTTCGCCAATGGCGGCACTTGTAAAAACAGTTGGGTCGTCAACCACCAGCATATTGTCTTGCTCTACCTTAAATACAGCAACAGTACCAAAGAGTGCGCCGTCGTTTAGGGTAAACTTAACCCCTACCTCTGCTGACGTAGATTGATTTGGCTCAAAGCCATCACCGTTTGAGTCAGTACCCGATAAAGGTCTAAAGTTTTCGCCGTACGCTGCATATACAGAGATTGAATCATACACTTCATAAACAATGCCAAACTGTGGGCTAATACGCGATTCACTTTGTTTAGACTTTGTATCAGACAAGCGATTATTTAACGTTTGCTCGTAATCATCAAAGCGTGCACCAACGCGAATATCAAGCTTATCGGTTATGCTTATTTGATCTTGAATAAATACACCAAGCGACTTCTGTATTTCTATGCGGTCAGTATTAGAGGTGGACGTTGGCAACGGGTATGCACCATACACAGGGTTAAACACATTAATATATTGATCACCCCGTACGCGCAATACAACTTGGTCGTTTTCAAAACGATCTGAATCAACCCCCATAATCAAGCGGTGCTTTAAACCACCTAGTTTAATATGACCAGTTAACTCACCGCGAAATACTTGGTATTGCGCGTCGTAATCGCGGTAACGTCTAAAGCGATTTACCTCACCGTCAATTACACCATCAAAGCCGGTTTCGGTTGCAAAACCTTCAAGTGATGTATCACGGTAATTTGCCCCCAGTAATACACTCCAGTTATCATTAAAATCATGAATAAACTCTAATTGATGCCCTAGTACGTCTGCCTCTATTGGGCCATCACCAGGTTCGCCTAAAAAGCGACTTTCTGGAATTAAACCAAGCTCGCCATCTATGGCTAATACGCCTCGATCAAATGGCACTTCTTGGTCGCTATATTCAAGTTCGAAAATAAGCTGGCTATTATCGTTAATATTCCACGCTATTGAAGGGCTAAAGCCTTGTTTAGTTGTTTCAATGGTATCGCGAAAGCTTTTTGCATCCTCATAAAAACCAACCAGCCTAATTGCAACATCGTCAGATACCGGCGTTGTATAATCTATGTCAGCACGGTAAGTATCAAAACTGCCAACACTTAGCTTAAGCTCCCCTTGTGTATCAAACGTTGGGCGTTTAGTAACTAAGTTTACGGTGCCGCCAGGCTCGCCACGGCCAAATAAAGCCGCACGTGGTCCCTTTAAAACCTCAACCGATTCAATACCCGATAAATCACGCGAGCCACCAAAACCACGCCCAGCGTTAAATCCATTAACGAGGTAATTGCTTGGTAAGTTTTCATCGCCTACAAAACCTCGCAGTGCAAAGCTATTCCAAAGTCCACCAAAGTTATTTTGCCGTGCAACCGACGCCGACAAATCAAGCGCTTGATTTAAATTAAGAGCACCTGCGTCCTCGAGTGCCTCTAAATCTATTTTAAGCTCTGACTGAGGGGTTTCTAAAGGGCTAAAATTACCTTGATAAGCTTGGCGAGTCCCCGTAACGGCAAGCCTTTCAATAACGCTAGCATTTGCGCTATCAATTTGCTCATTTTTATCAGCTGCCATTCCCTGACTGCTAAATAAACTCACTAAACATGTACTTAAATAAGTAAGTTTCAGCCCTTTTTTATTAGTATTCATTATAAACCTTGCTAGTTAGTTAACTGATAAATTTTCTTTTAACTGAACGCCTATAACCTCAGGCTTATCCTTTTCATTAAGTATTGTTTTACTAAAGCTTGGCATGTTGTTGAGCGCGGCTTTAGTCATATCACCTTTAATAAATAACCAAGGATAGTAAAACTCTCTCAGGCATTTATGAAACCCTCGTATTTGGTACTCGTATCTCGATGCCGCTATTGCATCTGTTTTTGCTTTTCGCGTTAAGCTGCGTTGTAGCAATAATGGAGGTGAAAACCACGATACAACGCCTGCTAACTGATACTTTTTGCGCGCAGCATCACGGTACGCATGCGATAGAACAGCCGCTTTTTCATCCCCTACTTGTTGAAAGGCGTAATACCATTTCCATTCAAACTCACTTTGCATATCAACGTTATCTTTCCATTCGAGGTGATTAGCTACAAAAGCGTCCATTGTGGTCTGTTTTGGTAGGTCCCATGCATCGTTAACTGCTTCGCGCTGGGTAAGTACAATTTCGCCACCTTTAGGTGAGTGCACAGTTTTGTTAATGGCTAAATCACCTAAAATAGGAATAATAAAAGCAACTAACACCCATATACCCATTAAAGCGGAGGCTACACGCGGTGCGCTGTTTGCTTGCTTACCCATTAAAATACTCAGTGCAGTCCAAAAAACTAAATAGGCAACGCACATAACTGCTATTAAAAAAACATCATAAATGGAACTACCTGCAACGTAAGCACCAGCAAAAAATGGCAGCATTAAACACGCGAGTAATAAAATAAATCTCACTGCTATACGTGCACCCCATAAAGCAAAATAAGAGCGCACTGTGGTGACTAATAAATCGTAACGACCACTCGTACGTTCGCTGGCAAATAAATCATGGAACAGCAAAATGACTATTAGTGGTGCTAATGCACTTAACACAAACGCAAAATCAATTTTACCGGCTTGAGCAAGCTCTGCATTTTGCGCATCGCTTTCGTAAATTTGTCCCTCAAGTGCGAGTAAGTTTATGCGGTGTTTCCATGGGTAGATATCGCGATCCCCCAAGGCTGCAAACGCTAAATTTGAAGGCGATGAATACGTTAAATGAAATGTATAATAAGCCAGCATACCTGCATCAGTTTGTTGGCTTTGCACATTTAAGCGCTCGGTTAAATCAGCCGATTTTAAACGCTCAATAGTTTGGCGTTGCTGGCTT
This sequence comes from Pseudoalteromonas sp. SWXJZ94C, assembly GCF_015864385.1. Lineage (NCBI taxonomy): Bacteria > Pseudomonadati > Pseudomonadota > Gammaproteobacteria > Alteromonadales > Pseudoalteromonadaceae > Pseudoalteromonas > Pseudoalteromonas sp. SWXJZ94C. The sequence goes on along the minus strand of NZ_JADYXF010000008.1, from coordinate 24,905 downwards.
ACTTCACTAAGCCCACTTAAAACCGCAAACGCAGACACCGTAAATGTACAAAGTAAAAGCACCACTAAATATTTTTGACGAAGTAAAAAGCCAAACTCTCGTTTTAGGTGTAAAAGCAAATAGCTCATAACAAACGTTTCCCTACAAATTTTATACCGCCTACTAACACAGCAATCCACAGTAATAACTGTAAAAATGCAGATGTACTTCGATCGGCTCGTACCAATGCACTATCGCTATTAAAGGTAAAGTTTTGCAGTATTTGCCAATTATCTGCGCTCACACGTGCTTTTTTAGTTGCGGTTGCATTGGCGTTACGATTTATGTCGTCTTGGTAGGTCAGCTTTTCACTATGAACTTTGTTAAGCCCTTGCACAAAATCAAAGCGTAATTGTTCGGTTTCGCGTAAAAAACGGTGATGTGTTTCAATGCTCGTACCAACAACAATCATAGATAATGATTTAATTGCCACCATAGGTGTAACCCAACCAAAATTACGCGAAAGCTGAGTTTGTTTAAGCTCCGCTTGCATGCGTTGCTCTGCAAACTTATTTAAAACAGCCGTTTGTTTAGCCTCAGACTCTCCAGCAACCACTCCTCTAAAGTTAACGGGTAACTCGTCTAACGTTTCAACGTTGTATTTTTTAAGTAGTGATTGTTTAAACTGCTTAAAAGCAGGATCGTTGGCATTGTGCCCATCGCCTAGCTTTCTTAGCTCTGCTTTTACTGCAAAATCGGTTTCTATTTTACCTTGTGATGGCACAACAGTAGCTGCAGTTGTACTCGCTACTCGTGGCATAACAATACACAGTAAAATCCATAAAAAGATAAGAGCGGTAAAGCTGCCACTATTTTTACTAAACACGCTAGAGGCTAATAAAATAAGTAATACCCACACAAATAAATACAGGGCATAACCCAAAATAAAACTGGCTACAGCAAGTAAACTTTCGCCATTTAAAACAGTGAATAAAGATGAAACCATAAGCGGAATTAAAATTAACCCTACAACACAAATAAGCGCCAAGCCTTTACCTGCAATAAGCGTTAAACCCGATGTCCCCTGCGAGAGTAAATAAGGCAACGTTTGCAATTCGCGTTCGCGGCTAATAGCGCTGTAACCAATTAAAATAAGTAACAACGGAGCAAGCGTTTGCACAATAAACGCAGGCGTTAAACTGCCTAATTTAGTCAAAGCTGTGCCCTGGCGGTTATCTGCAAACATTGCGCTATTTTGCCTGTGCCCTTCTAAAAATATTGAGTTACCAGTAAATGCATCAATACCAGGGTCGAGCGTACTTAAAGGGGCTGGCGTTCTAAAAGCATAGTGCCCGTAGTGCACCATTCTGTGTGGGTGTCGGTCGGGTTGATCAACAAAGCTTTTATCGCTCGTTGTTTGTAGTGCGTGCCTAGTGTGGCTTAATTCAATCATGGTAATGGCTGTTACAATTACCGAGGTAAGTGTAAGTACCAAACCAATAACAAGTACAGTGACTGCCAATTTAGAACGCAACCAATAACGCCATTCATCCTTGGCAATAAGCACTACTTTTGAGACGTTGTTTATATTCATTCATTGCCTCGGCTCTTATAATCACCAAAAGCAGCGTGAACTTGTTCGGTATTAATACGACCATTTTCAGGAGCATTGAATTCCCCCACCAGCTCGCCATTTTTTAATAAACCAATGCGATTAGCAACTTGGCAAGCGCCATAAACATCATGCGTTACCATTAAAATAGTCGCGCCAGTAAGGGCAAGTTCGCGTACAAGCTGATTAAATTCATCAATAGCAACAGGATCAAGACCAGAGGTTGGCTCGTCTAATAAAAAAATAGGGGCTTCTCGCAATATGGCAAGCGCGATTGCTGTTTTTTGTCTCATGCCTTTTGAATACGTTTGCATGTAGCGATCCCACGCATCAGGTTGTAATGCAACACGATTAAAAGCAGTATTAATGTCATCGCGTGACTTTTTAATACCCGCTAACGATAAAAAATATTCAACGTTTTCGCGTGCGGTTAAATGCGGGTATAACGTAGCAGACTCTGGCAAATATGCAGTTTTCCCGCGAACAAAATCAAGTGCTTTAGTCACTTCTTTGCCCGCAACTTTTACAGAACCTTTTGTGGGCTTATTAAATCCCAACAAGGTCTTTAAAGTAGTTGATTTACCCGCACCATTACCACCAAGCAGTGCATACACCTCACCGGCAGCGACGCTAAAGTTTAAGTTTTTTAAAATAGCATTGTTTTTAATACTAAAACTTAACGCACTTACTTCAATAATTGGTTGGGCTTTGTGTGTTTGTATATTACCTACTGGTTTTGTTTCAGGGCTTAGTGAATCAACAGATGTTGATTTATTATCTACAGTTGATGTTGCCACACTCAAACTCTACTATCATTATTTACAGTTTAGCAATGTTATACTATAGCAATGTGCAATTGCAACAATATAACATATTAATAATTTACAAATGAGAAGATTAAGATATTTTGGTTAAAAATTTGTAAGTCTGAGTAGTTTAAAACTTGCTGAGCAATAAATTGATTTTACTACTTAAGTAAGCAGCTTTTAAAAGGTCTAGTCGCTTTGTATTAATTTTAAATAATAGCTATCAATAGCGGCTAAAAAATTAGCGGGAGGTTTTATATTAAGATCTGAAATTAAATGGATATCATAGAATCAAGAAAACAATATCCATTTTCACTTATTTATAACTCATGTTCACCTAAAGGAGAGCTATAAATAGCTCTACTGCCAGCTTCAAGCGTCTCTTTTATCCATACGTTATATACAAATAAATTTCTTTTCGTTATTTTTGCTATCTCAGCATCTGGAATTAAATTATGGTCTGTTAAAATTCGGATAGACTCAAAATCACATTCTTCAGAACCCGTTTGAGTTGCCCATAGCGTCAAACTCTTAATACATTTATTCAGAGTTTTTACATCATAAGAGGCTATTATTTGAATTATAAGGGTGTATCTCCAGTCGTAATCCGGTTTATTCGCCTCTTCGAGAATCCTATGTACTTCTTTTTCTCCAAGCTTTATAAAATACTCATAAATTGACCCAGCAATTGGCCAATTTGGATCACAAGTCCAAGATAACAACTCATCCATGTACTTAATATTTTGTGGATACCCAATAGCTATAATTTCATCTACTGCAGCTTGATCGCACTTATCTGATATTTTAATAGTCATTAAAATTCCTTTATACCTTTTATTATCAGAATCACTTTTATAGGCTTTAAATAACAGCTATCAATTTATTTTTAGCCATTCGTTTTTAAAAAGAAAAGCCAGCCATGGGTCATCTTCTAACTCATTTTTATAAAAGTTATTGTAGTGTTGAACATCTACTCTAAAAAGTGATGCGTATTTTTGACCCATTATTACTTCACTTATAAATTTTGAAAAATCATCTGCTAAAAAAACAAACGTATCCTTATTTGCTTTACTATTTCCTAAAGCAATTTTACCGCTACGGTGTAAAAGTAAAGGATCTCCACCGGCTTCATAACCAAATGGCATCCAAGTTTCTTTAGCATAAATATCATTATAAGAATTTGATACGCTATAAAAGTTACTTTTCTCTAAGAACCTGCATTGTGCAATATCAGCCCCATCAGTAAGCTCTAAAAATTCAATATAGTCTTTTGTAACAAATGGATACTCTATCTTCAAATTTGAGATAAAGTCACTTTTAGCACCTGTTTTTTTTAAATAAAAATCATCCTGAATTTCATCATTAGTATCAACGCAAGATGCGACAAATAAAAGCTTATCTTTCCAATTCATAGTAACTCCGACTCTCTTTTCATCTAAATTTTTATATAGATACAAAAGCTATTTAATTAAGTGATTTTTAGTAAGTACAACCTTCAGTAGATATAGGCATTAGCGTAATTACAGCTACCACACGAATAGTTTAAAATAACAGAGTATCAAAAAAGCTGTCGTTAACCCTCCCCAGCCAATAAACTTGGTAACGTACTCAGGTGAATGGTTATTAAAATGTGGGAATATAATTGCCCCAAATGACAGTAAAGGTAATAAACCAAAAAGCTTCGCTGCATATTGAGTTGGGTAAGGTGAAAAAGGTGTAACTAATTTATAAATGACTATATAAATACTATAAACCACAAAAGCAATACCAGCCTCTTTCAGGGAAGTATTAGTACTATCAATAAAAAAATACAAACCACAGAGGAATATAAATACGGGTAGTTCAATCAATCTAGATCATCCTTGCTCTATCAAAAATTAAAAATAACGTGTGCATAGCATTTTATTTATATTCAAAGCATAGCTAAGTTGCTTAAATCATTTAACGCAGTTTAAATAAACGAACACCACTATAATAAATCTCTAAAAAATGTGCCACAAAATTTACTCCACAATAAGTAAGTCCGTTTTATTTAGATCGGGACCTACCTCTAGAAAGCCTATCCAATTTAAAAGGATTTTCTCAAAAGATCCTAAACTAAAAACTGAAAACAACTTTCCTCGAAGAGTGAATAAACTTTAGCTTTATTTAAACACGACATAAACTGTTTATAGCCAACACCAGTATCGTCCATTAATAGACTATCAATAAAAAAAAACCGTCTTTATGGACTAAGCTGGCTTTGCAGAACGGCATAATTCGACAGTGTAATTCCTTCCATGAAAACTCAACGTTCAAACATATCCCTATAAGTAAATAAAGCAGGCTAAACTAGTCACCACCCTAACAGAAAAAATTAAATGCGAAATTTAAGATGAGTTTCAGATACAAATTTTATACTCAAGCCCACTCACTAATAGTTAGCGGGATAAAAAATCCAATACTGTACGATTTACTTGTTCAGCCTGATCGACCGTTAAAAAGTGCCCTGCATCTAAGACCTGTATAGTCTGAACATTTTTCAACATTTTCTTTGCCCGCTCAAGACTATCTAAATTATTCATTATGTCATTGTCGCCAATCATCACTAATGTAGGTAGGGTAATTTGTTGGAGCTGCTGATCTGAAAATGGTCGCATTTCGGTGATTAAACCAGGCATTGGATTGTCATCAAGCGCTGCCACATATTGATCTAAATAAATAGGGTTAATCATGTGTACTTTGGTAGACAAAGTTTTTAAGCTCTCTTGAGCCTCATCGCGCACAGGGTTTAACGTAAACAGAATACTCGACAATAAGTCACCGCTAAACTCAAGCCAACCAAACGTTTGCGCAGGGCTAAGTAATACCAAACGTTGAATACGCGACATTTCGTTATTTGATTCAGCCAATGCAATAGCGGTTGCCTGCCAACCTCCTCGAGAGGCACCAACTAAGTTTAGCGAGTCCAATTGCAGTAGATCAAATAATTCTTGGTACCAACTTACCACTTCAGCCATGCCAGAAATATCTGTATTAGCAATAGAGCCTCCAGAGCCGAGCAAATCGTCAATGGCATAAACCCGATAGTGTTTGGCTAATGCCGCTATATTTGGGTACCACATAGCTGAGTTCGTCTGCATACCATGCAATAAAACAACAACCTCTGCATCCTCCGATCCTGCAACAATAACCCGTGCCTGACCAAGTGACGTAGGAATACTAAGCTCACGATAATCTACCGGCCACAAACTTAAAGCACGGCGATAAAGCTGCTCATCGGATAATGTTTTAGCCGATAGCTTTTGCAACTTAGCATTTTCTACATGACGTTCAGGTATCAAATAAGATTGTAGATCATGATCCACTTCTACTTGATCGTCAAACCAATCGCACCCAACCAATAATGTCAGTGTAGTAAGTATCACGCACGTGCCTTTCCAGATTTTCATCTGTACTCCTGTATAATAAATGCATTGGTATTTTTAGTATAAGATGTTCTAGAGTTTAACCCATGCTATTTACTAACTAAAACAAATACTAATTAAATAGAAATCCATCTTAATTGAAAAAATATATCAATACTTCCAAATTTACTTTTTAGACTTAGTATTTTTCTATTGTTTTGTAGTTTTTCTCACTAAACCAATTAAATAAGCTATTTTAGACGTTAAACCCAAATCAAACGCATGAAAATACAGTTGTAATCTTTTACTGACTAGTTGAAGCGTTATGCGAACAGCTTTCGCAATTACTAGCATTCGCTTGGCGTTTTCTATTTAATTTTTTACAGTAACTTTCTTGTGAATCTGATTTGCCAACGGCCTCATGAAATACGTGCATAAATTGCTTGGCGAGTTTTAACTGGTTTTCTGGGGAAATATTTACACGGTTTTAATAACGATAAATTCGTTTTTCGATATACCCTCACTAGCCTCTCGCATGTTAAGCGTTTTTGAACGCTGGTATATCAGATTTTTCTAGGATGTTGACCATTTTGGCTCTAATAGAGTTTAAATCCACATAGGTAATACACGCAGCAAAACAATTAGGGGGTGTCACTGTTGTTTTATGTGAATAAAAAATTAGAAGCATGCACTTTAATGAAAATTAAGAACTTGAATGTAAATTTTGACCCTTTACAAAGAGTAAAGTATAGTGAGTAAAATATCGCCGGATGTGGTATTTAAATATTTAATTAAATTAATGGACTAACTAATGAAATTGGCTCTCTTTTTATTCCTTTTACTCATCTCGAAGTATGCTTTTTCTGCAATAGAATCCTCCAAAATATATTACAGTTTTGACACTGAAAAAGAAGCAACCTTGTTTATTGTTCCTGGTGAAAAAGAAGACACTTACTATCTAAATTATGTAGGATTTGAGCATCGCTTTGACGGGAAAACATTGCTATATGAAAAACTCAATAACCATACTGGCAATGGCTACTATCTAAAGCTAGTTGGCATGCCAAACGTTAATTTCAGAAATGATAATAATCAAACGATTATCTCTGGTACTCTAATTTCATATTCAAATGTTTATTTAGATGATAATTCAATAACAAAAATTGTTTATTCTGGTACAACAGACAAGGCAAAAGCTAGCAGGGTTATCCAGCAATACAAAAAAAGACAATTTGAAACATTTAGTAAAGTTGAAGCAAAGAGATTATATAAAAAACATCTAGCATCACTTATTGATAATTGTAGAGCAGACTTAGATATTAATATTGATTGGTCTCGTTTTGAAAATATGGGTATAAAGTCAGCCCCATCTAAACTTTCTGCATACTTACAATCTTTAGAACAAATTTGTAAAATAGATAGTGATTACGCTATCGCAATTAAATCAATAAAGAAAATTATTGTTATCCCTTCACAAATACCTACATCTCATTCAGCTAAATTACAGGGTTCTGAATTAACAATTAAAATCGGTTTTAAGGTAGAGAATATAACCGAGACTAGTTATAAACTTATGTATGATATTTTTTAATTACTTAAAGGAAGACACTATGAAACAAAAAATTATTGCAGGGCTAATTATTGCAGTATTCAGTTCATCTGCTTTGGCATCAATCAAAGATAAAAAAGCAATACGCGCAGCCGATACTAGTATTGCTGATGAAACAGCAAAAGTTATAGCTTCTTGTGGGAATACTAAATTAGATGTAAATGTTAACTGGGAAGATTACAAAAAAATGTTAGCTGCAAATGAAGCAAAGCTTGCCGATAATAAATACAAAAGTGAGTGGGTCATAACTCATTCAGGACAACGAACAGTTTCTGTTTTAGAAGCCATAGCTAATATATGTAAAGACGACGCTGATTACAAAGAAGAATTAGCACTTTTAACTAAAATTGAAGTATCTGCTAAGCAGGACTTTAAAGATTCACAAAGTGAATTCACACTTAACGATACGGTTCTAAAAATAGCCACTGGTCACAAGATGACCCGAAGCGCATCTGATTTTGCTAAAAAAATAAAAGCGTTATACTAACTATATATTCGACTTAAAAAGCCAGCTTTTCAAACTGGCTTTTGTTTAAAAAAATACATAGGCAGATTTAACTCCTAAGTTAATAACCGCTAGGCAGCTATTACTGCCATTTGCTCAGTCATTAATTGAACAAGTAAAGCTGTGCTACTAAACTTACTTTTTTGACTAAGCCATCCCTACTCGTTATTCGCGAATCCCTCATTAAATAAGCCACTACAGCTACAAAAACTACATTACACATGAAAATGACTGCATGATACAATTTTAACTTTTTACTGAGTAGCTTAAATTTCATGGGAACAACTTTCGCAATTATCGGCATTCGCTCGCCGTTTTCTATTTAAGTTTTTACAGTAACCTTCTTGTGAATCAAATTTAAAAACTACCTCATGAAATACGCGCGTAAATTACTTGGCGAGTTTTAACTGGTTTTCTGGGGAAATATTTACACGCTCTAATAGCGGTAAATTTGTTATTCGATATACCCTCGCTTGCCTCTCATATACAACGACCTGTCAATTAAACAAGTTTATACACGCAATAAAACAATTAGTGTGGGTGTAACCGCTGCTTCCTTACTGTTGTTTCCTATTCTCACGTGCCATATAAGCACAGCTAAAATGAATAATTATTGTTATTGGTCAATGTTTGTAGCTGTCCAATAATTTTTAATTAATGAGTACCTATAATTACTCGTAAATAAACCAAAGAAACGTACATATCTACTTGACTGAAATTAACTAATGGGTGAGCCAATTATTTATTAATCAACGTTTTTAAGTATAATTTAAAAATAGTGTAGGAAATATTATCGAGCATAAGTTCGAGTGAAATTATGTTCACTTTCTTTTTCAAATGTATATTTTACGAATTGTCCGTTTTTTGTTTTTCCCCCTAGTATCATTCCTTCAGAAAGTGAAAAATTGGGAGCAAACTTTACAATAACTAAATTACTATTATCTTCTACTAAAATTTGATAGTTATTAATAGAGCTATTTTTTAATACAAAATCATTGTAGGCAACTACAACATATGGAATTGCCCAGCCAGAAAATTTAATAATCTCATTACTCATATTCTTATCTTCCATATCATTACCAGTTACTAAAGTAGAATAACTATTTAAAAGTATGACCAAACTTAAAACTACACTCCTCTTCATATCTATTCCTCTACTTCACATGTTGTTTTAGTTTTAGCATCGTAACTTTTGTAATAATGCCTAGGGCTGGCAACATGCCCTTTATTTTTTTATTTTCGGGTGATTACGGTAATCCCCCCGCAATAAATTTACAGCTGTGCCAGGTCAATAAATCTACTAAGCTTTTTCATATCTTCAATCCAGCGAGATACATTATTGTACTTTTCAATACATAAGCCTGCCTCGTCCATATAAAGAAGCGTTGAATAGCCCCAGCAAACCATGTGCAAGTGAATCACAGTCAGCAAGTCCACCTTCAAAAACATCTTAAATGTGTTAATAAGGCGACCTTTCTTTATAGAATCAAATAACTCATTTTCCATCATAAATAAAAGAATATCTATTTTCGCAACTTGCTCAATATTAATTTCGGGATACCAGTTAGCGTACCACTCTTACGCGCCAAGTAACGAATAATAGCCAATGAATCACCGATCGTTACTGTTCCACTTCAGTCGTAATCAAAAAATTACCCCTTAGTGGCAACCCTAAGCGCGAAAAAGAATAACAATTGTAAAAAATAATGATTAATCAAAGCAATAAGAAGTTTATTTCAACTTCAATCTTTAAAGTACATTGAACAATGAACTTATCAATTGTTAAAATGCACATCTATTTTTCTATCAAGAGATACAATGGCAAACTTCAATACTCATCTTAATACTGCCGTAATCGTCACAGGCTTAGCCTCAGCCACCTTATTATCTGCAGGACATATTGAATTAAAAAGTGCGCTCTGGTTATGGTTTTTAGGTTCAATTGGCGGCTTATTACCCGATATAGATTCAGATAACTCTACATCACTCGATACTATTTTTAACTTATTTGCACTCAGCGCTGTATTACTGGTACTGCATTACATAACCACCGAGCTAATTATTGAAATTAGTTTTATCGAGTTAATCGTAGTGCCCTTATTGGTTTACGGATTTATGAAATATGTTATTAGACCAATTTTTGAATGGATCACAGTACATAGAGGTAGTTGCCACTCTTTACTATTTATACTGTTATGTGCGTTATTGACGACTCAAGTAGCATGGAAACTGAACGACCAATCAACCACACAAACAGCCATCTTTGCTTGGTTAACGGGTGGGTTTGTTTTACTAGGAGGATTAATTCATTTATTGCTGGATGAAATTTACAGTGTAGATTTAAGTAATGTCAGAATTAAACGCTCTTTCGGCACCGCTCTAAAAATAGCTGACTTCGATAATAAGTTAATTACCTTGTGTTCGATTATTGCTATTGCAGGTTTAATCTATATTGCACCCCCTACAAAGCAAACTATTACAGCGTTAAGTGATTGGTCTCATTTTATATTTCTATCTTAAAAAGTAGGTATTAAGCTCTTTAAACGTATAGTGAAATATTAAGATAAGCCCATAAGCCTTGTATTATGGGCATTTAATCAATATATATTACAAGGTTTGCAGGTGATTAATCTTCTACATCAAAGTATAAAGATTATGATCAATAAAACTAATATACCATCCAGTTAAAACGCTCACATACATCGTCTAAAGGTGCGTCCATATATGCCATACCAATTACTGCGATAAGAACACTTGGTTTTTGACTAAAAAATACCAAGAAAACACAGAATCCGGCTTCACCTGAAAATACAAATGGTTTATTACGCCAATACTGGTCAAAATCAACAAATTTCAAAAAGGTATCGAAATCATCAATTCAAAATGTAATAGTGGAATTAAATGACAGACCGAGAAAAAAGTTTAATTATAAAAACGCCAGCCAAATTAATGGCTGAGTATATGGTAGCGTTAGCTGCTTAGCCGTTATGCACTTCAAGGTTGAATCTGCCTGTCATGGTTATTCCTTTAAAATTTAATTACACATCAGATCTCTAACTAACGTTAGGCTCTCCTGCAATTTTTGCAAAAAGTAATTGTATAAAATGGAGTTATACTACATACATAAATGAGCATAGCAAAAATCTTACAATGCAGCTTTTGTAGATTAATAACTTTTGCAAGTGGGTTCAGACTCATAACCAAGATAATAATAACCGCCCCAAACTAGAGACCCATCCTTTTTTGATATAGAAAATTGTATTCCTTCAGATGTATTACAAAAGTCAAAATCGAGGTTCAAGTCAACTTTAGATTCTAAAACGCCAATAGCTAAATTTATCGGATTTTTAGATTTGACTAAATAATAGGTGTATCCTGATTGCGTATTAACTTCAACCCTATCATCAAGAAGCGGGTAACATTTTTCACCATCTGTTGTTTTTTCTTGAACCACTGCATTCTCTACAGCTGCCCCCTCTCCAAGATGTATTAATTTAAAATCATGCTGAGAAGGAATATCAGGGTTTTTTATTGCTAAACAGTTACCATGCAACCATCCGACCTCTCTATCCATACTCTCATTAGTTGATTGGGAGAAAGCTGAACATGAAAAAGTTAAAGCTATTAAAATTAGGGGTAACCTCATTTTATCGTCCATTATATGACCAATGAGGAGCATCAGTTTTTAATTTTTTAACGCCATAAGACTCGCCAATAGAATGTAGTATCTTATTGGTATTTACATTAGAAGAAAACGTAGTAGACACTTCAGTTCCATCCTTTTTCTTAACTTTTATAGTACCAGTAAATTTGATTGTCATATCAATTGCTTTACCGCTGATATGATTACTCGTAAGTGAAGGCGGGTTAATACTTCTCGGCGGAACAGCCAATCCAAAACCATTGACCATTTCTAGTGCGCCAGCTTTACTTTTTGCTATATCCCCGTGGTCCCACTCTATATCAACCCCAGCCATTTTTTTCGCATCAGAAGGCTTACATTTACCTTGAGATATTTTCCATGACCAGTGAAAAAGGTAAGCCCTCTTATCACTCCTTTTTGTGGCTGAAACGTTGACTGTAGCGCCAGCATCTTTTAAAGATTTTATAAAAGCTTTTGTGCCAGTTTTAAAGGTGGCTTCAAGGTCATCTACATTATTGCTATTTTTTGCATGACTGTTTGCCCATGTAACCCAAGACTTCCCACTTTTAGTAGCCATATTTATACTTCCTCCTTGATTTATTTAACATCTAACGCTAACTTAAGCGAACTAAAATTATGGTTCAAATTTAGCAACAAAAAAGTAAAAAGCCAACTGTTTTTTTCCTTATGAATTAGTTTACAGACATAGGTGTCAGGTCTTATTTTTTGCCATTATTCTACTCACCCTCGAATAATGCAATTTAAAATACTCGCCAACTTCTTTAAAATATAACCTCCTGACGAGTATGCCGCCCTAATTGTATCATCCCGATTAGAAGACAATTGAGCATATTCAGCTTACAACAAAGCCTTTAATACAAAAGGAAAAAACAAAAAAACCTTACCCCATTTTTCTTTCTCATCCAAATAAACAGACTATTGTTAATTACCCGTGAAGTAACTAACGTATTTGATAATTCTAGCCATAGAGACTTTGCCATACCTAAACCGCCGTTTATATTTAGACTATTAAGACTATTAATAAAGTACTAATCCTAAATACTAAAAGGTAAAATACCCGACCTATTTGTTATTAATTATTATTTTTATAGGTTTAAGTGAAATAATTAAATAACTTTACCTGTCTTATATCAGATAGTAGAAACGCTAATTAGTTAAAAAGCCCCATCTGTTTGATTTATTCAAATCTGTTACCGCTTTTTAAAGCATTAAATATAAAATTATAAGAGGCCCATAATGGAATTTACGAATAAACGCATCACCCTAATTACAGCATCTTTATTGTTGTTATTGGCAATATCACAGGGTATTTATTCAGCCCTTTACAGTGCCGAAATTAGCTTTTCAAGGCAAGTTTCTTGGGGACTAGAAGCACTCATATTTACCTTGCTTGTTGCCTTTGCTGGTACGGCAATGGTACAAGCAAAACATTCTCAACTAGGATGGTCGGCTATCGCCTTTGCTGCGGTATTAAATATAGTACAGGTGAGTATTGGCCTTACGTTGTTTTCAACATTTGGTAAAGTTGCGGGTGCCGTAGAAGGTGCACAACCTTTAATTGGTGGCGTGGTTTCTTTGTCATTCATGATTTACTACACAGCTAAATTATTATTGGGATTAGCAGCACTTGTTTTTGGCCTGTCTTTCATCGCTAAAGGTGGCAAAGCAATTGGCGGACTTACAGCCTTAGCTGGCGGAGTTGCAATGTTAGCCAATGGCATTTTAATTACCTTTGGCCGTGATGGATTTCTTCCATCAGCTGTTGCTGGCGCTTCGGGCATGATTGCAACGTTACTTTTAGCGATATGTTTAATAAGCCTTTACCGTAAACAAGATTAAGGTTTAATATCACACAAGTGATGTAGCCTTTTGAATAAAGTATAAACATCGGCGTGTATTAGATATGCTAATTCGCTGATGTTTTACATTTAGAGCATTTGCCTAGCGTACCTCAAGTTAATGCCCTCTTTCGTAAACTAAGATTAATTCACAAAGAGGATATGATGCGCTGCGCTTTTAGAGAGTAAAAATAGCTAATATCAAAACCTTTTAACCAATTTATGTTTTGATGTATGTAGTCAAGATTTGCCCTCAATGACCTTATTTATTATTTGTAGAGCTACAAATTTGTATTAATTTATGAGCTAAATCGACACCAATTCTTAACTTATTCATAATTGAACTCCTAAAAATAATTTCTACTTCAGTTTAGAGGTTGGGAGTCCAATTATCTTGTTAGTGCGTAATTACGATTTAAGAAGTTTTGATAACGGAATAGGTACATTCCCTTTTGTTTCTTCTGCGGAGTATAATTCACATAAACGGCTAAGCTCTACTTCATACATATATTTACACTCTTCAAAATCATCACTATCGACTGTATCTGATTGCGAGAGCAAATCATAATATCGAATTGAGTCCTCTAAAGCCTGAATACAGACAGAAATACTACGTATATCTACATTAACCATGAGATTGAACCTTAATACGAATGTTTGCATTAAAAGCAAGTACATCTAATGCCTCAAAAACTAAACTAGACAGCCACTTTAATTGAACAAACAAAACTGTGACACTAATATTTGCTCTTCAAGTTCAAAATTTATCTTTTATCACTGGGTCACTTTATTTCATCCGTTAAATGAGTAATTAGCCCTATTAAACCTAAATTACACGCATGAAAATAACTGCATAATGCAGTTGTGATTTATTACTGAGTAGCTTAATTATGCGAGTAGCTTTTCGCAATTGCTAATATTTGATCGCCGTTTCCGCTTTAAATTTTCACAATAACTTACTTGTGAAGTGGGTCTGCCTACTGCGCCATGAAATACGCGCGTAAATTGCGTAGTAAGTTTTAACCAGTTTTCGGAGGATATATTAAGTCTTTCTAGCAAAGGAAGATTTATATTATTAATATGTCCGCGTTTATCCTCTCGCATTATTCGCCCTGTTAGCTCAACAAGTTCAAGGTACGATTTAAGCTCAAACGGCAGCCCTTTAGGCATAATCTGACGTGGCATACCTGCAAAACGCAGTAACTGCTTTGGTTGTTTACCTTCTGCCGCGCATGTTAAACGATTTTGTACACTGGTATGGTCTGACTCTTCTGGTGTGTTAGCCATTTTAGCTCTAATGGGATTTAAATCGACATAGGCCATACAGGCTGCAAGTGCTGCTTCATCTAGTAATGCTTGCGATTTAAATCTACCCTCCCAAAATCTACCCGTGCAGCTATCTTCTTTATTTGCTCTGCGGGCAATGTCTTCATTTAATAGCCGCATAAACCAGCTGATACTTGATAAGCGTTCGCGGTATTGCTTTACTGTTTGATTGAAAAAGATGAGTTCAACTTTACTTAGCTTTTCACCTTGTACATATTTTTGCGTTAACGATGTGCCTTTACACAGTTTATGCCAGCGAATAACAATCGCTTTATCATTCAGCCTGTTTGCTTTCTTATCATCTACATACAGTACTAAATGGGTGTGATTACTCATTACGGCATAAGCACATACATCAATACAAAATACCTTAGCTAATTCAGGCAGCTTATCTTCAACCCACCCTCGTCGATGCTCGTAAGATTGACCAGTAAAACGGTCTTCCCCACATAAAAATGCACGTCGCACGCACCGTGAAATACAGTGATAGTATTTTGTATCAACCAAACTTACTTGACGCTTTCTTGCAATTGCCATAAGACACCCTGCTCGTTTTTCGTACTAACTGAAACGTAGCCTTAAATTTTAAAAAGATCAAAATTTAGGATGGGTGTCACTGTTAATTTCCATTTCATTAGGAATACTTTGGATGAATTTTCTTTTTGTTGTCAATTGAAGACTCCTTGCCTTAAAAATTAATCGTTCAGTAGATTAATTCTTTATTTCCTCTGAGGTTAATCTCAAAAACATTAAATGTAAAAGGCTGCTTAATTTAAGCAGCCTTTTTAATAGCCTGTAGAACATGGACAACTTATAAAATTGCCCAATCTAAAGTCTCTGCTAGTTTTGCGTATTCTCAATAGGCCAATCTTTATGGAACAGACCAAACTAGACAGCCACATTTATTGAACAAACAAAACTGTGACACTAAATTTGCTCTTCAAGTTCAAAATTTATCTTTTATTGCTGGGTACTTTATTTCATCCGTTAAATAAGTAATTAGCCCTATTAAACCTAAATTACACGCATGAAAATAACTGCATAATACAGTTGTGATTTATTACTGAATAGTTTTACTGAGTAGCTTAAATTTTATGCGAGTAGCTTTTCGTAATTGCTGATATTTTCTTGTCGTGACGCATACTGAGTAAATTGCACCTTTGGTTGATAGTTAATTGTTTACAATGTATCTTGGCTAGGTATTTATTGAATAGAGCTATTTTTTTAAAGAAGTTTTATTGCTCTATTCAGATTTAAAATATTGACTTTAATTATTAATATAAATTAACAGCGAGTAGTTGAAATTATAAAAAAATCGCTGTTAATTAATGATTTATGTCAGATGGAATATAAAAATTAATGGAAGAAATAAAAAGGATAAAAAAGAAATAGAGGATTTTCTTATATGGAAATAATTACAACATCTAAACATCCGAGATACTATATGATAAACAAGCAAAAAAATTATTCAATGCTATATAAAGCATTAATTATCGCTCTACCAATACTTACAGCTACTTTTACAAGTAATGTAATAGCGGCTACAAATAAAGTTAACGTTGATGTTAATTTAGATACTAAACATCGTATCGGTAATATTCAAAGTTTCAATCGTGAAAAGTTTATTTCGTTACATTCAGCACCAACTGAAAATGATTGGAATGATGATAGCAAAGGTAATAATGAATTAGATGATTTGATCGGAAAATTCATCAAAGGTTACGACGTATATTTTGGTCGTGATACAGGGTATATGAAAAACCAACTTTTTGGTCAAGCACAAGATAACATCCGTTCAGGTTTTATTGACGAATCAACCGCAACAACTCTAGGGAAAGCAGCAGTAAATACCTTTGAAAAAAGCACTCAGGCCAGATTCGTTAATGGTAGACGTTTTAAAAATAGATCAGAAAATATGGTTGTTGCAGGTCAAGTTCACCCGTATTATCCTGATGGTACTAACATTGGCAATACTGGCTGGGCTTTCTCACAAACAGATACAGCGCAAGAGCCACTTGGTACAGCAACAGGTCACTATATGGGCCAGTTCTTAAAAAATTACTTTGCGCAAAGTAATACTGCAGTAGGTCATCCAAAACCTGCGTTTATAGAGGTAGTTAACGAACCTCTTTACGATCTTAATATCGATCCTAAAGATGGCAGAGCAAAAGCTCCTATTTCTGATATTTTTAGTTACCACACCAGTGTCGCTAAAGAAGTTCGTAAAACAAATAACGAAAAGTTAAATAAAGGCGTTAAAATTGCTGGATATACCACAGCATTCCCTAATTATGATTGGGATAACTTCCAACGCTGGGAAGACAACGATAAATTATTTATCGACACGGGAGGCAAAGATATGGATGTTTTTTCAATTCATTTATATGATTTTCCTACTCACCCACGCGGCGAAGAATATAGACGTGGTAGTAATGTTGAAGCAACCCTTGATATGTTAGAGCAATATTCAACGATTAAGTTTGGTCGAGTTAAACCATTATTAATCTCTGAATATGGTGCTTCGGTGCATGCATTACGTAATAAACCATGGACGCATGTTCGCGATGCTGAAAAATTACGTGGTTATAATGCGTTATTAACACAATTTTTAGAACGCCCTAATGTTATTGCTAAAGCTATCCCATTTATTCCAGTGAAAGCTGAATGGGGTAGACATGGTGATACCGGTTACCCATATGAAAACCGTTTAATGCGTCAAAATTTTGAGAAAGCAGGTCAAACAGGTACACAATGGGTATACACTGATTTAGTGAAGTTTTATCAATTATGGTCGAATGTTCGAGGTACGCATGTTGATAGTTGGGCATCAGATTTAGATATAATGGTTGATGCGTATGTGCAAAATAATAAAGCACACATCATCATGACGAGTTTAGAGTTTGAAGATACTGATGTTTCATTGAAAGCATTGGGTATTACGGGTAACTCGGTTAAATCAGTTCAAATAAAAACGTTATCTTACGATAATAATAACCATGCGTTATTGGAAACTAAAAACCTAACGAGTGTGCCAGGTACCGTATTTTTACCGAAAGAAAGTACTAAGATTATGACCATTACTTATCAAAACAAGATAAACATTGATAAAGTAAATCAAGAAACAAAGTATTACGCAACAACTTATAAAAAGCCGATTAAGGCGAATAGTAGTCTATTATTTAATATTAAAAATGTTGAAGTGGGAGCCCAAGGTGAAGCTGTATTACGCTTAGGTATGGGCCGTGCTCATGGTAAGTCTCTTGTTCCAGTTGTAAAAGTGAATGGTGTTACGGTAACAGTGCCAAAAGACTTTAGAGGATATGACCAAAAGAACGGTAAAACCCGTAACGGACGTGCAAGCTTCTTTGGCGTGATTGAAATCCCTGTACCTCATGACATTTTACAAGGCAGTAACTGGATTAATGTCACCTTTAATGATGCGGGTGGTTTTGCCACAAGTGCAGCTTTACAAGTAATAAACTCAGACGAGAGTATTACGCGTAGACTTTAAATTTCTATTATAAGCAGTTGAGGTAAGTAGTTTAAATAAGCTTTTACTGAACATTAAAATGGTATTCATAAATTATGAATACCATTTTGTTGTTTGTAATACTTACTAAATGCATAACTAGTCGTTAACGCATAAAAAAACTTAAGCATTAATTTTTGAATAAAAAATTTAGATTGGGTGTCTTGTTAATTTTAAGCAGCTTATCTTCAACCCACCCTCGTCGATGCTCGTAAGATTGACCAGTAAAACGGTCTTCTCCACATAAAAATGCGCGACGAACACAGCGTGAAATACAGTGATAGTACTTTGTATCAACCAAACTTACTTGACGCTTTCTTGCAATTGCCATAAGACACCCTGCCTGTTTTTTGCACAAACCAACTAAATTACACGCATGAAAATAACTGCATAATGCAGTTGTGATTTATTACTGAATAGTTTTACTGATTAGCTTACGTTTTATGCGAGTAGCTTTTCGCAGTTGCTAATATTTGATCGCCGTTTCCGCTTTAAGTTTTCACAGTAACTTGCTTGTGAAGTGGGCCTACCTACTGCACCATGGAATACGCGCGTAAATTGCGTGGTGAGTTTTAACCAGTTTTCTGGGGATATATTAATTCTTTCTAGCAAAGGAAGGTTCATACTATCAATGTGCCCGCGTTTATCCTCTCGTATTATTCGCCCTGTTAACTCAACAAGTTCAAGGTACGACTTAAGCTCAAACGGCAGCCCTTTGGGCATAATCTGACGAGGCATACCAGCAAAACGTAGTAACTGTTTTGGTTGTTTACTTTCTTCTGCGTGTGTTATGCGTTGTTGGACACTTGTATGATCTGATTCTTCGGGCGTTTCTGCCATGTTTGCTCTGATGGGGTTTAAATCAACATACGCCAAGCAGGCCGCAAGTGCTGCTTCATCTAGTAATGCTTGCGATTTGAATCTTCCCTCCCAGAACCTCCCTGTGCAGTTATCTTCTTTATTTGCTCTGCGCGCAATGTCTTCATTTAACAAACGCATAAACCAGCTAATACTTGCTAGACGTTCACGGTATTGTTTAACCGTTTGATTGAAAAAGATGAGTTCAACTTTACTTAGCTTTTCACCTTGTACATATTTTTGCGTTAACAATGTGCCTTTACAAAGCTTATGCCAACGAATAACAATCGCTTTATCATTTAGCCTATTTGCTTTCTTATCATCTACATACAGTACTAAATGGGTGTGATTACTCATTACGGCATAAGCACATACATCAATACAAAATACCTTTGCTAATTCAAGCAGCTTATCTTCAACCCACCCTCGTCGATGCTCGTAAGATTGACCAGTAAAACGGTCTTCCCCACATAAAAATGCACGTCGCACGCAACGCGAAATACAATGGTAGTATTTTGTATCAACCAAACTTACTTGACGTTTTCTTGCTATAGCCATAAGACACCTGCTTACTTTTTGCACTAAAGAAAGGCTAGCTGCTAACTTCGAAAAGTGCAAAATTTAGGATGGGTGTCACTGTTAATTATTGCTAAAGAAAGGCTAGCTGCTAACTTCGAAAAGTGCAAAATTTAGGATGGGTGTCACTGTTAATTATTCTGCCGCCCGTAACAAATGAAACTCGCCACAAGGTGTTAACCCAGACCAGTCAATCGTCACGCATGGGCGTCTAATCTGACCAATCACGCGGTGAGCGATTTCTTGGTAATAGTGGAAGCGGGCGTGCTGGACGCGAGGGTTGCCAAATAACCTATCCATTCGTTTAATATTGTGTTTAACCTTCGCGTTACTCTTTAGTTTTCGCCCCAATGCAGCAATGGATAAGAACTTATGTTGGCAGAGTGTTTCTACAGCTTTCATTAATGTGCAGTGGTTACGCTTATCAATAATACCCGCTGTATTAGAAAAAGTTTTATGTAATAATTTACTCAAGTGCATAGTCGATTTACTTTGTAATTTCTTTGGTCGGAAAAAACATATAAGATCAAAATTGGCTGTGCACTTCAACCGCTTTTTAAACTACCTTATTGATTTATATCATCAAACTGTGGGGATTCGTCAGGACCTGACCCTATTTATCTTACTATATGATCCTAACCATACTCATGATTACAATATCTACAAACTACAGCTGCAGCCTTAATTGTTTCAGCACATTTGATACACGTTTTTGTCTCTGACGTCTCTTTAAGTTCATATGTGACAGATAAAGTACCGTCTGGTTTAACTATTAACAGATAAATAAAGACCAATATACCAATGAGAACAAAACACAGCGCTAAAGCGACAATAAAAGCACCACAACCCCATTGTCCTTGAGACCAATTTTGAATTTTTGGGTAATAATTATGCTCTGCCATTTTTATGGAATCAGTTTGAAATAAAGAATTAGCTTTATCTTGCTTACCAATATAGTTTTTGATTATTACTTTTTTTCGAGCTGTTTCCTTTCTCTTTTTTTCTTTATCTGCTCGATTCATTTTGTTTTCTTTTTGCTCTTTAATTTTTTTTACTTCTAATTCTTTTTGTATATTTTTGGCTTTTTTTTCAATGTATTTATCAGCTTTGGCGTACACAACCCCGCATTTTGGACATTCATAATCGGGAGCTAAGTCAGAACTCTGTCTTTGATAATTACAATTTTTACACGTTGGGTGCATACCAACCTCCTACTGTGAATAACATTGATGAATAGCATTGACACTCACCCAAATTTTTTCAAAGTGATTAGAGTGGATGTCATCATAATTTTATAATTTTATCGCTTTAAATTTTAAAAAGATCAAAATTTAGGATGGGTGTCACTGTTAATTCTTCTAACTGAAACGTAGCCTTAAATTTTAAAAAGATCAAAATTTAGGATGGGTGTCACTGTTAATTCTCTGTTAATTCGGTGGAAAGTGAGCTTTAGCGCTTGCTGTCCACCTCAGGGCGTGTTGTTATATACCTTTGATTTGCAAACTTAAATTTTAAATAAGCTCTTCAATTAGCGATAGAAACTCACTAGAGGGGCTACCCTGTTCTATGTAATCAACAACAGATTTGTAATTTTTATTAACTCTATATTGTTTCATAGTAGGCTTTTGGGGATCCTTATAGTTTTCTATAACCCCTTTAGCCATTAGATTTGGTAACTGTTTTACCGCTGATAGTTTTTTTCTGACTTCTTCTTGTTTTCTGGGGTAGAAATTCCCCCTTTGATAAAATAGCTTGAATACTTTTTCTAACTCAGCTTTTATGGTATCCCGTGTACTTTCAAACTCCTCTTTTTTTCTGTTAACAAATGTTGAATCGAGGTTAAATCACAGCTACTAGCAAAAAGATTATCAGATATTTTATAGTTGATGCCCGCGCGTGGATCTATATCTTTGAATATTGAAGTATGAAATACAGTATGATCATCAATACTACATTCCCAAAAATATTCATAGTTATTAAAAGTACAGTCTTTAAGAACTTTACCTCTGAAATCAAAAGTTGGTTTTGAAGTTGTATTCCCAAATATATCTACTAAACAAACGCCTATTAATGCGCCATTTTCTCCAAACAGTTTTTCGAGTAACTCAGTTCTTGAATTTAGGTTTGATTGTTGGTTACTACATTTTTGTAATAAAGTCATAAGGAATGAAACGATTGATGATACAAACATTTCATGGTTAACCCCTTGAATATCATTAGCTGTCTCGATCACCTCAATACAAAATATAATAAGTTCATCGTCCAATTCTAATTTTTCTGCAACTGTTGCAGTAAAGCTACTGTCGTACTTTAGGTAACCACTAACTATCCTAACAAGCTCATCAGTGATCGTATCAGCATCTTTATTCTTAAAAAAGTAATATATCAGTAGGCCTTTAAAATATATATCAAATACATCATAGCGAAAATAAATCATATTATTTTCACATTGAATTAAAGGGTGACCTTTTATTTTTTCGATTAGTGAGTCGTCAAAATCTGAGACAATAGCAGTAAGCTCTTCCTTGATGTCATATAGGGAAATACCGTTCTGTTTGCCTGAGGCTATTCTGATAAATAATTCGACTTGCTGATCTATGGATAAACTTTCTAGCTTAACAATTTCACGGCGACAAACTTGAGCAACAAGCTGATCTGTATGATTGTCTGGAATTAAATATTGGCTTTCAAAAGACTCTTGATGATTTGTACTTAGCCCTTGTGAGTTTATTAAATATCCGATCATGTCTAAAAGGAAAGGTATATATGTTTTTCTACTTTTAGTTTCTAAAGACACAGAACTTTCTATAGCCAAATTCTCAGCCATTTCCATAGCTTTCACAACTTTTCTTTTATCACTCTTTAATTTTTGTTCAAAGAAATCATTGGCCAATTCTGTATTGAATGCTTTCAATGTAATTTCTGGTAATAATATTTTTTTACCCACTTCATTCCAAAAGTGGTCTCGACAAGTAATTAAAACCTTAGTTTTATTAAGACCGGACGAATACTCGTCAAATATTGATGTAATGAAGAGTTCAACATCAAATTTGTCTCCAAGTTTTGCAATGACCTCATCAATACCGTCAAGAACAACAACTAAACTACCATTATCAATTGATAATTGAAGTAACTCCTTATCAAACCTAGCTCCATCTATATCATCTGCATCCATCAATGCTTTATAAAAGTCAAAAACATCCGAAACTTTATTCTCAATACTAAAATTCCTAGATAATTCGCTAATGATTTCTTTTGAATCAATGAAAAGAATACCTGGTTCTGTGTTTGTATCGCTGACAGAATCTAAAAACTGCTTAGCTAATGTTGTCTTCCCAATCCCACCATGACCACTCACAACAAATAGAGGTTCATTTTCAGACTCAAACCATTCCTTTAATCTAGCGATTGCAGGTAAGTCACAAACATCACCCGCGTCATATAAACCATCAACATAAACAGGTAAATTGAATTTTTCATATGGAAGCATACAATCCTTGTATAAGTGCTCATATCCAAACTCATCAATAAAGAACACATACTCAGTAGTAAAAAGTCTTTTAATATTAGCCTTTCGTCTTTTTACATCTTTTATTTTAGGTCTGTCTATTAAGATAATTGAAGATTTAATGTTGTTTAATAATTTTCTTTTTTTTATTTCGGCCAGTGTTTTTCCTTGGTTTGAAGATTCATGAATATAAACAAATTCTTTCAGCCCAGAAAATCCATCTTCAAGCCTATATATTTCAAAAACAATATTATCTTTCCAATTCCTTTCTTTTATAGGGTACTTATCAGCCAAAGAAAAACTTGAATTCTTATCTATAAACAACTGAATGGTTTTCTCTATTGATTTCTCAGATGTAGACGGCTCAATTTCTTCATTCATTTTTTTATATAGGGTCGACTCACTATATTTTAGTAACTCTAACTTTAAAATTTCAATTTCATCAGGGGATGCTGTTCTCACTTCGTCAGACTTTTGTCCTTTTCGAACCAATATTGCACCTTGATCAAGGTGACGAGTCTTAGTTTTAAGCTCATTCTTCAGTTCAACTAATTGAGTAGGGCAAGGTATTTCAAACACTAATAAATTATCTTCCTCCACTGTTAACATTTTTATATTTATATCAATGAAAGAAGGCTTAGTAACTTTTTCAAGCCTTTGCAGTAGATCTTTTTTAAATCGAGTCAGATTTTTAAGTTGCTTGATGTTGCTCACATCTAAGTTATACGTTTTCTTCTCTGTTTCTGAAAACCCAAAAATTAGATACCGATATTCACCTGCTTTATTTATGTAACCATTAGCTAAAGAAATCAAATCTTTAATTAATTCCCCCCACTTATCAGCCATATCATCAGACAGAGTAGAGTCATCCCAATACCATTGTCTTTTAAATTCTAATGTAGGAGATTCTTCCTTTTCCAATAAAAGGCTGATTTCTTCTTTCATTACGTTTTCCTTATGTTAAAACACTGAAGCTTAAAATGGATACATTTGGCATATAACGCCGCATGAAACGGACAAAAATAGTGTGTTGAAATATGTAGCGAAGCGAAACGTAACCCACTGTTTTTTTTATTTCGTTTAAATGCCTTTTTAAACGTTTACATGTTAAAAAGAAAACTGTTTGATACTTGTGTCAGGTAGTTTTCCTAATTCAACTTTTTCATCACCGTAAAGCCAACTATTCATATCACTAGAATAAGACCACTTTAAATAAAATGGCCCAGCTTTGAATTTGAGTTTGCCATTTAAATCTATTAAATATCGACTATCATCTGTTTCTCTAGCTACAGCATATTTCTCGTACAAATCACCAATACCATTTTGCTCTGTAGCACCATTAGATGGCATGAATCGCCAAGTATATTTGGCTTTTTTGCCTGTTTCAGCAATTATGGATATGACTGCAATACCTTCTTCACCTTTCACTGCTAATAAATCATTATTAGATATTAACAATGATTTATTAGATTGTGTTGATGGCATTTTTTTATGCTTTTTTGTTTCTTCTGGCTTTGTAATTATTGTTTTAGGCTTTATTACTTCTTCTAATAAAGGTTTCTTAAAGTCACCTGTCGTTGAAGGTGTTTCGACCAAGTTGGTTTCAAATGCAGTAACCCCAGCGCCTAATACTGTAGTGGTCAATAAAATTTGGCCACAGTTTTAGAGTCTTTGTATCTAATCTCAGATTCATTTGGCGCTAAACCAGC
>NZ_JADYXF010000079.1:0-10469 GCF_015864385.1 Pseudoalteromonas sp. SWXJZ94C | reverse complement strand
TTGAGTGAGGAGTATGCTTCGTTCAACAAGGTATTTATACGATACAAACAACGTAACGTATAAATACTAAGACGTTAACTGCCAAGGAGTATTCAGTGCGTACTGAGATATTAGAAAATCTTAAAACTCTAGAAATTAAAGAGAACATTAAAATACTGTATGCATGTGAATCAGGCAGTCGAGCATGGGGGTTCCCATCAGCTGACAGTGACTATGATGTTCGTTTTGTATATGTTCGAAATAAGGATTGGTATCTTAGAGTTGATCATGAATATTGTAGAGATGTAGTTGAAAAACCTATTAATGACTTATTAGATATCAGTGGTTGGGACTTGAAAAAAGCACTTAAGCTTCTTAGAAAATCAAACCCAGCTCTAATTGAATGGTTCAATTCGCCAATTGTCTATCAGCAAAATGATAAATTTACCGAGGCTTTTAAAGAGTTAATACCAATTCTCTATTCGCCACGCTCTTGTTTTTACCACTACTCACATATGGCGAGTGGAAATTTCCGAGAATATCTACAGGGTGAAACAGTAAGAATTAAGAAGTACTTCTATGTTCTTAGACCTATTCTAGCAATGCAATGGATCGAACAAGATCGCGGTGTTGTACCAATGGAATTTGAAGTGCTAGTAAATGAATTGGTGCATGATGAAACGCTAAAGTCTGCAATTCAAAAGTTACTCGAAGATAAGCGTAAAGGTTTTGAAAGTGCATACCTTCCTCGAATTGATGTAATTAGTGACTTTATTAGCTCAGAGTTAGAAAGATTTAAGGACAAAGCGCAAGAGCAACAAAAATCTGAAACAGATTTTAGTAAATTAACCCCATTCTTCATTGATGTTCTAAATGGCGAATATGGCAGTTAACAACACGCCCTGAGGTGGACGACTAGTAAAATTTAGCTATTAATTGCAAATTTTAAAAGTGGTGAACCTCTGCGTTTTAAGGCCGCTAAATACGTCGATTCATCGTAGGGTGTATTCGTTTTCCAACATCTAAATACAATCCTTATCCATTTAAATGCCAGTGATCTAATAATGCTGTTATGCGGCTTACCCTTGGCTTTTTGTTGCTCATAATACGCTTTAGCCCAAAACGAATAACGAATAGAAAAGCCTGCCCATTCCACAAATGTTTGCCTTAAAAAAGTAGGGCAACTATAACGCCAATGAGTCCACATTTTTTGACCACTGCGCTCAATAACAGGCGCTATACCAGCGTACTTTTGAAGCTCTGCAGCATCATTATAACGCGCACGATTACTACCAAAAGCAACAAGTAAACGTGGGGCGATTTGTGGGCCTGCACCGGGTAAGCTATCAAATATCTTTTTATCCTGGTGGGTTTTATAAGCCGATTTTATTGCTTTATCGAGCTTTTCAATGCCCTTTAATAACATTTTAAATTGCGTGATAAGCACTCCAACGAGCATTTGATTAGGCACAATTACTCCTTCGTCCAGAGTTAATGGCATCGCATTTTTAATACTGTCTAGTCGTGCATTATTGACCGCGCAATAGTGTGAGTTATGACTCTCAAAAAAGTCGAGTAAAGTCTGTTTTCTTGCTTTTTTAAACGCAGTGAGTGACGGCCATTTCTGAATGAAGTCGCAGAATATATACGTGTCCTTTTCTTTAAACCATTCAAGTGCCTGCGGGTAATAATTTTTTAATGTCGCTGTTATTTTATTGGATAAATCGACACTGTCTTGCACTAAACTTCGGCGATATTCAACAAGCTGAGACAGCGAACGCATAGCCGCTGACTCGGGCTCAATGACAGACAGCTTGTCCATATGTAACGTGAGAATTTCAACTTGTAGAAAGGCATCTGATGGGTCATCTTTTGCGCCACTGGGCTTAAAAGCCTGGCGGTATTTAGCAACAGCACAAGGATTAACGGTGAATAAAGTAAGGTGGTCGTATTTAGCTAATGCATAAATAAGCGGCTCTTTTTTAAGCTCGCAAACAATCGCTATTTTCTGCTTTGGATAACGTTGTTTAATATCCATAGCCCATTCATGCAACGCTTCAGGTGTGTGTTTAATAACGGTGTAATGATATTTATTAGTGCCTGTTGGGTGTTCACAAATATCATGTTTTTTATCGGCCCAGTCAATGCCAATAAGTACAGCAAAATTATCAACGTTATATGCTTTCATTTTATATCGCCTACGGTTAAAGTTAAGGACGGAATGTGCTTAAATCTCGTTTCTCGCAGGTCTTATAGATAGTCTTGGTCGGCAATCCCTGAGTATGCGTTTTGAAATCGAGGTGCTCTGTTGGCTCGAACGTCTTGTTAAAAACATTGGATGTTTGTCATTCAATATTCGTAACCAACAGAAGCATATTCCACTTAATATAATAGTCAGTTACTTTTAAATTAAGTGGCTTGGTCGAACTATAAGGCCATTAAACGGAACAAAAACAGTTGGCTTTTGTTCGTGCCTCACAAAGTTTAACCAACAATTTTAGTCCGCTTAGTGCGGCGTTGAGGTTGTAGAATTACTCTTTTTTAAGAAAAACAGCCAGTTTTATGGAGTTCAAATACATTACCTAATGCCTTAACAACGCTTAGAATTAATTGCAGGAGCTCGTTTTTTAATTGAATTTGGCTGTTAGAGTTATTCTACAGCCTCGTTAGGTGAATATGCGTTTAAATGAACCTTCTGATGCAAATTTTATTGAAATCATGTCTTGGTTTTCGACCGAGGAAGAATTAAGTATTTGGTCTGGACCTGGTTTTAGATATCCATTTGATTTAAGTTCTTTTAAGAGCGACTTAAAACTTGATTCACTAAAGTCATTCTCTCTAGTTTCGGTTGAAGGAGATTTATTGGCATTTGGGCAATATTATCTAAGACTTGATAAGTGTCATCTTGGTCGATTAATTGTTAACCCTAATTTTCGCGGGCAAGGTATCGCTTCCCACTTAATACAAAAGTTGGGTGTTCTGGGTAAAACAGAGTTAAAAACTGATTCATGCTCACTGTTTGTATTAGGGCATAATAAAAGTGCAATTCAAGCTTATACAAAACTTGGTTTTTCTATGGCTGATTATCCGGAAGAAATTCCACTGGAAAACTGTTTCTATATGGTACAAGTATAAATTCACCATACAAGCCAATTAAGCAGGACTAAAAACAGTTTGCTGTTTCGTTCCTCAACATTTTAGCAAACAATTTTTAGCCCCTTATTGGAGCGTTAGTATTCAATATGAAGTATCGAGTAGTCGTCAAAAGCATTAGTCCATGTAGTTGCGAAAATGAGGGTGAAGCTGAAGTTTATTTTCCCGATTTTGACCTTACCATTGTTTGCTATTTTATTGGCAATGTTGATTGGTTTAAAAATTGCTTTCCCCTTAACGAATTGAAAGACGCCAATTTAAGGTATTGGCACGCTGACTGGCAGTTGACCGATAAAAATAACAAATCCTTATCAAAAAGTGTTGTTGGTACTTACGAAGGTTTCGAGCTTGACGAAGACAATGATAAATTATTTATGGTTAATTCGTTGCTCCCAATAATATCGGACAACGAATTGGGTAATTATCAACTAGACGTTCCCAACGGAAGTTGGGTGGAATCATCTGGGCAATTTGTTATCGAGGAAGTTGAATGCTAACAACACGCCCTGAGGTGGACGACTAGTAAAATTTAGCTATTAACTGCAAATTTTAAAAGTGGTGAGCCTCTGCGTTTTAAGACCGCTAAATACGTCGATTCATCGTAGGGTGTATTCGTTTTCCAATACCTAAATACAATCCTTATCCATTTAAATGCCAGTGATCTAATAATGCTGTTATGCGGCTTACCCTTGGCTTTTTGTTGCTCATAATACGCTTTAGCCCAAAACGAATAACGAATAGAAAAGCCTGCCCATTCCACAAATGTTTGCCTTAAAAAGTGGGGGTAACTATAACGCCAATGAGTCCGCATTTTTTGATCATTGCGCTCAATAACAGTCCTTTAGGTTTATACATTATAGTCTCCAATGCTCGGTTATCGTTCAAAGCGAAATATCACTTAAGTATAAAAGTTTTTAAGTTGTATCACTAAATACATAAGCCATTAAAAAATGCAAAGTGCTGATGAGTAGCCCAACATAATTGTGCTTATTATTAAGTAGCGATGCCATTAAACCCTATATTACTAGTCACTTTTAGCCTGCGCTATGCGTTTATCCACAGAAAATTTAATTTATTGCAGAGTTACTTTGTTACGTGCAGCTAATATTAAACACGGCTAATTTGTTTTTAAAAGGTTGTTACCGAATGATTTTTACACTGGCGGGCATGTTTACATCACGTTAGTATAGAGATCTATTAAGTTACCAAACGATAATTACATGACTTTAAATACAAACGCATTAATTTATTTTTTAGCCTTTTGCAGTGGTTTTTGCATTATGGGAATTGAGCTTTTAGGCGGGCGAATTCTCGCGCCTTTTTTTGGAAGTAGTGTGCACATTTGGGGAAGTATAATAACCGTGTTTATGCTTAGCTTGTCGTTTGGGTATTTACTTGGTGGTAAGTTAAGTACTCAAAATGCGTCGTTAACAAAATATGGTTTAATATTTTTAGTCGCCAGTATTATGGTGGTGCCTATTACATTATTTTCGCAGCCAATAATGGAATTTATATTTACCCATATTGAAGATAGTCGCTACGGCTCGCTTTTAGCTTCAACGGCATTATTTTTCATTCCAACAATTATTTTAGGAATGATTTCACCCTACTCCGTACGTTTACTGGTAACCGAAAGCGAAAAAAGCGGACAGGTAGCGGGAAGACTTTATTTTGTAAGTACGCTTGGTAGCGCACTGGGTACTATTATTACCTCTTTTTACTTTGTACTCGCGTTTGATGTAAACACAATTATTAGCGCCTTTGCTTTAACACTTGGATCGCTCGGCTTGCTAGCTATTGTTATTAACACTTTGGTTAATAAAAAGGAGCTTGCTCATGCTTAAATACTTATTACTGCCGTTAATTGTGCTTTCGAGCTCTGCGTTTAGTGAGGTTGTTCATGAAGAACGCTCGTTATATCGCAATATAATTGTTGAAGAAACGCATGACTTACGCTGCCTTAAGTTTAATTCTAAAAGTACCCAAACCAGTCAAAGCTGTATGTATAAAAACGACCCCGACAAACTCGTTTTTAATTATACCAAGCTGACTTTTGCGAGCCTTTTAGTGATTGAAGATCCTAAAAATGTGCTTATTATAGGGTTAGGTGGCGGTACGCTTTCTAATGTTATTCATGAGCTATACCCTGCTGCGAAAATTCATAACGTAGAAATTGATCCGGCGGTTACTAAGGTGGCACGTGATTACTTTAACTTTATAGAAAACGACGCGGTTACATCAAGTGTGCAAGATGGTCGTATTTTTATAAAACGCGCAGCGATTAAAAAAGAAAAATACGATTGGATTATTTTAGATGCCTTTAATGGTGACTACATACCTGAACATTTACTTACCAAAGAGTTTTTTGAAGAAGTGCAAAGTGTATTAACTGATGGCGGTGTAATTGCGGCTAATACATTTTCGAGCAGCAAATTGTACGAACATGAATCGGCAACCTATCACGCTGTATTTGGCGACTTTATAAACGTAAATCGTGAAAATCGCAGCAATCGTATTATTTTAGCGGGGCTTAAAACGCCGCCTACTAATGAGCAAATAAACGCTCGCGTAACAGCATTAGCACCACGGCTAGTAAAATACGGTATAGACATACAAGCAATAAGTGAGTTTATGGATTTCACTAAAGACGGACAAGATTGGCCAGCTGACACCAAAGTTCTGACAGATCAATATTCGCCAGCTAATTTATTAAACTTTTAAAGCATTTACATAACAACTCTAAGTGAAAGGTTAGTTAGGTGAGCGCGATGTAAAATCGCACCTACGGTTTTGTTGAGTGCGGTGTTTGTTTTGATGTAAGTGAGGTTTTATACCTCGCTTTAGGTAGATTATTACCACCACCAAAAAGTGATTAATTGTGTTCAATCTGCGCCTCGGTGTTTAGTGGTTAAGGTTAGATGAGCGCGATGTAAAATCGCACCTACGGTTTTGTTNGTAGGTGAGGTTTTATACCTCGCTTTTACTAGATTGTATTACCACTGAAAAGTGAAAGAGAAGATAAGTAGAAGTGATTAATTGTGTTCAATCAGCGCCTCGGTGTTTAGTGGTTAAGGTTAGATGAGCGCGATGTAAAATCGCACCTACGGTTTTGTTAAGAGCGGTGTTTGTTTTGATGTAGGTGAGGTTTTATACCTCGCTTTAAGTAGATTGTTATCACTATGGCGAGCGCGATGTAAAATCGCACCTACGGTTTTGTTGAGTTCGGCTTTTGTCTTGATTCCCTTCGCTTTATTGTACTTTTTACTGCCTACCTTTAATTCATTTTTAACTTATATATTTACGCTGCTTATTAAGTAGTGATATTATAGTTAGCTTGCTAACTAAATGAGAGAGCTATGGTCAAAAATATTCCCTTTCACGAAACACTCGACTTAACCATTATTGGCACTATGGGGCGAGTACATCGTGTATGTCGTGAGGCGATTACTATTGCTGTAGAGCCTTTAGGATTAACACAATCACGTTGGATGGTGTTAGTGCATATAAATATGAATGGCGAGGGACTAACTCAATTAGAGTTGGCTCATAGCTTAGGTATAGAAATGCCTTCGTTAACTCGTACACTCAAACAGTTAGAAGAACAGTCGCTCATTACTCGTCGTATAGACGAGCATGATAAGCGTAGTAAAAAACTCTATTTTACTAAACAAGGCTTCGCCGTTTTACATTCATTAACCGAGACAATTACCCATATTAAAGCTCAGTTATACAGTGGTTTTACTGACGAGCAATTAGACGCGATGGCTTATGGTTTAGTTAAAATGGAAAAGAACGCACAAAATTGTATTAAATCTCAAATTAAGGCTAAAAATGACACCTGATCAAAAGTTTGCGCGCTATGTAAGACTTTCCCTTGTGGGATTTGTTTTAGTATTTATTTACTATTTAATGGCTGATATTTTTTTACCTGTAACGCCACAGGCGCGCGTGTACCATCCTGTTGTACAAATTGCTCCACAAATTAGCGGTCGAGTAACCAGAGTGTTGGTAAGTAATAACCAACCTGTAAAGGCTGGCGATGTGTTGTTTAATATTGACCAAGGACCTTATAAGTTAGCATTTGAACAATCGCAACTTGCGCTGGACGATGCCAAATTACAAAATAAACGCCTTGATACCAATGTTAAAGCACTTGAGGCACAAATAAGTGCGGCTAATGCAAAACAACATGAGCAAAAGCTATTAAAAAGCAGAGGTGAAAAGCTCTACAAGCAAAACTCTATATCGGAGCAAGAGCTTGAAAGCATTCGTGCTAATTATGAGGCAAGTAAAGCAAACGTAGCTGCATTTGAGGCGCAATTAGCTGAAGCCATATTAGCGCGTGGTGAATCGGGTGAGCAAAACTTGGCAATGCGACATGCAGCAAACCAATTAGCCCAAGCTAACCTTAACTTATCGTACACACAGGTACTTGCATTAAGCGATGGCATTGTTACTAACTTACAATTACTTGATGGCGCATACGCTGTAACAGGCCAACCTTTACTCGCTATTGTGGCAAAAAAAGCTGATTTAGTAGCTGATTTTAGAGAAAAGTCGTTACTGCATATGAAGCCTGGCAGCTTAGCTAAGGTTGTATTTGATAGCCGCCCTGGTGAAGTTTACGACGCGCAAATTACAGCTTTTGAAGCCGGTGTAAGTAATGGGCAGTTAAGTGCAAATGGACTACTTAGTACAACCGAAACCAGCAACCGCTGGGTACGTGATGCACAACGCCAGCGTATTCATTTAAAGCTAATAAACGATACAAGTTTAATTGCTAATATGCCAAGTGGTGCCCGCGCAACGGTGCAATTATTGCCAGAGTCGACAGTTGGGCAATGGTTAGGCGCTGCGCAAATTAGGTTTATTAGTTTGTTACACTACATTTATTAATGGAGAGTATATGACTCAAGTTGTTAGCCAAGGGCCGCAATTAGACTCTAATGGCCTTCGCCAAGCACTTCGCATTGCCGGTGGGTGCACAGTAGGCTTTGCTATTAGTAAATTAATGAACTGGCCAAATGGTATATTTTTTACTGTTTACCCTATGTTGTTACTTGGCATGGTGCCTACTTTAAGCCGAGGTGTAATTAATCAATTTATAGCATCAGCGGCGTTTAGCGCATTTATAGTGCTTGTAATGCAGGGGCTTTTTTCGCATTTACCAGTCGTAATGACGTTATTAGTGTTTGGTGTTTTTTGTATTTTATTTCATAAAATGAGCAGTGGCAGTGCCTTTTTATTTGGTGCTTTAGGGGTGGTTAGCCTTTCAATTCAGCTGCACTTTTCGAGCTATGTTGATCAGGGCAGCAGTATTTACCCTCTTATTTTAACAAATGGTTTGGCTATTATTTTAACGGTTATTATTGCTGCGCTAATGCATGGGCTGTTTCCTGAGGTAACAGCAAGACCAGCTCGGGTAATGCCTGCAAAAGCAAAAGAAAG
Source organism: Pseudoalteromonas sp. SWXJZ94C (assembly GCF_015864385.1). Classification (NCBI taxonomy): domain Bacteria; kingdom Pseudomonadati; phylum Pseudomonadota; class Gammaproteobacteria; order Alteromonadales; family Pseudoalteromonadaceae; genus Pseudoalteromonas; species Pseudoalteromonas sp. SWXJZ94C. Next base: position 1,889 of record NZ_JADYXF010000079.1, on the reverse strand, counting down.
TATTCGTCATGAAGTACTGCTTTGCTCTAGTGTTGCTACGCTTTCGTTTGTGGTTTTTCAGGTTTTAGACTTACAAGATTCTATTTCTGCACAAGCAGCATCGGTGCTTATTTTATTTTCTTTATGTTGGAAAGCTGCCGGAATGGCTGGTTGGCAACGTGCCATTGGAACGCTTATTGGGTGTAATGCCGCACTTTTATCGCAATTGTTTTTGTATAGCCACACTGATTTTTTACTTTTTCCGGTGGTTATTTTATGGATATTATCGTTTGTATTTGCACGATTTCATATTTTAGGCGGCGGAATTCCAGGTATTGGTTTTGGCGTGCTAACTACATTTGGTATTTTATTTGGTAACTCTTTAGGCCCTGGGCAGGATTTAATTTATAGTGCTTTGTACCGTTTTAGTTCGGTATCGGTGGCTATTATTCTAAGCTTATGTGCGGTGTATGTTATGCATCATTTACTTAATCGCTTTAGCGTAACACGGCATCATACCTACGATTAGGTTATATCGTTTAACAATAAAAAGGCTGCAACTGCAGCCTTTTTTACGTTTAAACAATATGTAAGCTACAACTTTACACTACCGCGCAACGCTTTGTTTTGGCCGTGTTTTGTTTTTTTATCCATGCGTTTACGCTGCGAATTACGGCTTGGTTTTGTGGCTCTACGGGCTTTGTTTACCTTTGTGGCGCTTAAAATTAGGTCTTTTAAGCGTTTAAGTGCATCGTCGCGATTAAGCTCTTGTGTACGATGACTTTGCGCTTTAATTATTAAAACACCATCTTTAGTAATTCGCGTGTCGTTTAGCGCAAGTAAACGTTCTTTATAAAAATCAGGAAGCTTAGAGCGGTTAATGTCAAAACGTAAATGAATAGCACTTGCTACTTTGTTAACATTTTGACCACCGGCACCCTGCGAGCGAATCGCTGTAAGCTCTAGCTCCCACTCATCTATAGTGACAGTATTTGAAATTGTTAACATTGTGTTCAGCTCTAGTTGTCAAAAATGCATTATACCATTTGTACATTGACTTGTGGTGAATCAACTTAAATCTTAGGATTTTAACAACGCCCCATAATTTGTACTGTAAAACTGACTAATACATTTTTTGTATTGGCAAGTGCCGTTAATTAGTTTCTAATTGGCACAACTTTAATATTAGGAAACGCTCAATGAAGAAAATACTTGTATCACTTAGCTTATTAGCAATGAGTTTCTCAAGCCTTGCAGAAGATATTAACGAAGGTCAACTTCAAAGCTACATGAAAGCATTACCAGCGGTATCAAGTTGGGCAAGCAGCCAAGAATCATTAAAAGATTTAGACTTAGCAAGTATGCTAGGTGGCTCTGCAGATCAAACTGTTGGCGAACAAAGCTCTTTAGCTAACAGCGCACTTAGCATGATTAAAGATCAAGATTTATACAAAAGCTTTGAAGGTGTTACTAGCCAATACGGTTTTACACCAGAGCAGCTAGTTACTGTTGGTACTGAAGTATCAATGGCGTATATCGAAAATTTAAAATCGGGTTTATCTACCGAAAATCAAGAAACGGCTACTAAAGTAATGAGCGGTTTAAGCAGCATGAAAAGCGCTAAAGATACAAGTGCTAGCTCGTTGATGGGTTCTTTTGGTAAAGCGTCAAGCGCTGTTGAATCAAGCGAACCAGTTGTTAGCGAAAGTAACCTTGCACTTGTGAGCGAGTATATGCCACAACTACAAAAGTTATTTGCACTACTATAAGCCTAATCGTTATTCATAGGTTGGATCTTAAGGAATAAAACTTGAAAACATGCTCTGAATTTGATCTGATAGTAATCGCCAAACCACTATCTATCCCAAAAGCAGAGCATGAATAAACATAATACTGAGTTAAACAAAATA
>NZ_JADYXF010000078.1:0-10479 GCF_015864385.1 Pseudoalteromonas sp. SWXJZ94C | reverse complement strand
CCATTTTTAAAATAAAAAAGGGCATCACCATTATCTTCTCTGCCTGATTTCATTTTCATTTGCGTTATTAGCATACCCGATGCAGGTATTTCATAAACGCGGGACTCGCCTTCATACCTGGGAGGTTGACCATTAGGAACGTTATAAATAATGTAAACTGAACCAACGTAACCCTCGGGCATAAGATAAATACTGGGACCATTTTCTTTACTATCAGAGCAGGCTGAAAGTAAGGTAACAATAATACTAATATAAATGATTTTTAGTGCTTTTATGTTAAAACAAAGTCTGCTCATTTGGGTTTTCATTTTAGTATTCCATTGAAGCAATTTTTTAAACTTGCTTTTTCGGTTAACATATCATGTTCAATGTTTTGTAGGGTAGATTTAAGTGATAATATTCATACGGTCTTTAACTTTATCAATTTCAATTATTTGTATTGCAGATCTAAGGTGTGCTGGTTTCAGCAGAACGATGCAGCTATTCTCATCTGTATTATTTAGATTTAGCCTTAAAACTAGTTTATTAAACTGTTTAAAGCTTACTGAAGTTAATGCTATCTAAAGGGAAATAACGATGACACGTATTTTAACTTTTTGTTTTATAGTAAAAAGTCAAAGCACTCGCTAATTCAGAATAATACGATATATCAGAGTTTTAGGTACGCTTGTTGTCGCTATATATGCAATGTATTAGCCCTAGAAAAATATTAATACGAAACTTATTATAAATACCCCTTCTGCTTTGCTTATTTTGAGTAAGGCACCATTAAATAAATATTGAGATTTAAACCATGGCACCAGGAACCAGCCTAAGCGTACTTGAAATAAGTGCGATATTTTTATCAATTACCGCGTTACTCACCTATGTAAACCATCGTTTTATTGGCTTACCAACAACCATTGGCGTTATGGTTATTTCAATGCTTTTGTCTATCGGCGCTATATTTTTGGGCTTTTTAGGGTTTGATGATCTTATAGATTACGAAGTGAGCTTGCTCGATCAGTTAGATTTTACCGAGGTTTTGCTTGATGGCATGCTTTCTATGCTGCTTTTTGCAGGGGCATTGCACGTTAATGTTAGTGATTTAAAGCGTTATAAACTGCCAATCGGGATTCTTGCGTGTTTAGGCACGTTGTTATCTACGGTCATTATTGCCGGCGCACTTTATTTTGTATTGCCGTTACTTGGGTTTAATTTGTCGTTTATTTGGTGCTTGTTGTTTGGCGCGTTAATATCGCCAACCGATCCGATTGCGGTAATGGGTATTTTACAATCGGCTGGCGCGCCTAAAAGTATTGAAACAGTGATTGCGGGTGAATCGTTATTTAACGACGGTATTGGCGTGGTTATTTTTGTGCTTTTATTGGGTATTTTATCCAGCGGTGATATTCCTACAACCTATTATGTGGCACACACGCTGGCGGTTGAAGCCGGTGGCGGTATTGTTTTTGGTTTGGTATTAGGTGGTATTTTATATTACTTACTTAAAAGTATTGATAGTTACCAAGAAGAAGTACTACTTACTTTAGCGGGCGTTATTGGTGGTTATGCACTTGCAAGCCATTGGCATTTGTCGGGCCCACTTGCCATGGTAATGATGGGGTTAATGGTAGGTAATCATGGTCGTAGTATGGCTATGAGCGACAAAACACGCCATTACGTTGATTTATTTTGGGAGCTGATTGACGAGATTTTAAATGCCATTTTATTTGTTTTAATTGGGCTTGAGGTGGTAATGATTGCGTATTCGGGCAATTTATTTGTTGCCGCAGGTTTAGCGATTATTATCGCGTTATTAGCGCGGCTTATTGTGGTTGGTGTAACCACAACTACTTTTGGTAACCAGTTAGGGTTACCTGCTGGTGCTTGGAAAGTATTAACCTGGGGTGGTTTGCGCGGCGGTATATCTGTGGCGTTGGTACTGCAATTACCAAATGGTACAGAGCGCGATATTTTATTGGCTCTGACTTATGCCGTTGTGGTGTTTTCTATTTTGGTTCAGGGTTTAAGTATTGGTAAAGTGGCTAAAAGCATTCGTTAAATATAAAAATGATGAATTAAATAGAGGCGGTTAAAGTGCGCCGAATATAATTATATTTATAAGCCCGTAAAATAAGCAGATTTTACGGGCTTATTTTTTTAGAGTGAAAAGAGGGTTTAAATATTTTTAACCAGCTGTTTTATAAGTGGTTATAGCGATGATCGCAAATAAGCCTACTTTTAAAGTTAAAATTAAAATCAAAATCAAAATTAATATTTAAGTTAGACTAAAGTCTATAGGTTAGATTTATTCACTTATTAGGTTTGTTTTAATCGTTTGTCGGTTTTGTGTTAATTCTCTAAAGTTCAGTTGTCGGCAACAAGCACGACTAACTAATACCAATTTTATTAAAACATGATCATTTTAGCGAATTAAATAACTCACTAACGGCGTTAAAAATTACTTATATAGAACGACTATATTTCATAATTTTTGCCTTGTTATTAAGCTATTTACCTGACGCTAAAAAAGCTCACTAGTTTAAACAATTGGCATAACAGGAATATAATCATGAAATTGACACTTATCAAAACTATCGCTCTTGGCTCACTACTTACATGTTCAGCTGCTGCAATGGCTAACCAAAGTGACTATAAATTAATGGTTATAGAAGCTGCAACAGCACCACAGCCACTTGAGCAATCATTTAATAGCTGCGCACTGAATGTTAAGTCAAAAAATTACGCACAAGCTGAAGAAATTTGTACACAAGCAATTGCACTTTTAAAAGACGCCGATGGTCCTAAATTTAAAGTACGCCAACTTACGTCATTTGCATTAAGCAACCGTGGTGTTGCACGTTTAAAAGCGAATAACGATACAGCTGGTTTAGCTGATTTATACGAAGCAAACCAAATGTCTACAAGTACAATGGTATCGCATAACTTAACTCGCGCTAAAGAAGAACTATCGTTATAAAAAGCCGTTATAAGCTTTTTATAAAATAGCGAGAGTAAAAAAGCCCATGTTAGGTTAATCCCTAACATGGGCTTTTTTGTGTTTGTTTTAACTAAAATTTAGTGAGCGCATAAATAATTACGTACACGGTGCCTATTTATAAAATGATTACCAAGGCTAAATATTAAAACGTAAGCGAGAGTTGAACACCACTGTAAATATGTTCTTCTGCTTCCCAGTAGTAACCATCAATTTGGCGTACTCGTGTAAATGCTTCTATTTTAAATGGTTTAAAATGATAGCCCATCCCAATACCTGCGTAGCCGTCTATGTCGTTGTTCGATTTTTCTATTTGGTAGGTGTTATCACCGCGGTCGTTTTTGAAGGCGAGTTCGAATAGGTCTAAACCTAGCTCTGCGTAAATAAAAAAGTCGTTGAAGTAGCCAAGTTTCATCCCGTTATCCCAGGTAATGAATTCTTCTTGCTCGCCTTGTTTGTTATCTACTCTTGCGGCACCAACAGCGCTTGTAAAAATAACGCCAAAGTTACTATGATTTTGTTTTGCCATCATTTCGACACCAACAGATGTAATGCTACTATCACCATTAAATTCTGATTTAACAAATACGGCGGTGTTTGGCATTTTGCTACCAAGTAAAAGCCTTGCATCGGCATTTTGGCTAAATGGTAAAAGTGTGCCTAATAGAACAAAAAGAGGGAGTTTGTATTTCAAAACAGTCAGCCCGTTAATAATGATAAGTTAGTAGAGTGGTTATTATAAGTGCGTTGTTTAGTATTGCATGTAATTAAGTGTATAAATTTGTTTGATTGTTATTTGACTATGGCAAAAACAAGTAGGTTAAAAATAAACCTACAAATAAAAACTTATAAATAAAGAGTATTCATAAAAACAAAAATGATGATTTTTAGGTACAGCCATGTTGTGTAAGTCCTTTTTATATATAGAAAAAATAATATCGTATTAGACTAAGGTCTATAGGTTAATTTTTCTCACTTATTAGGTTTGTTTTAATCGTTTGTCGGGGTTGTGTTAATTCTTTAAAGTTCAGTTGTCGGCAACAAGCACGGCTTAACTAATCAGGAATATGACCATGAAACTTACACTTATCAAAACTATCGCTCTTAGCTCACTATTAACATGTTCAGCTGCGGCAATGGCTGATACAGGTGATTACAAATTAATGGTTATTGAAGCTGCAACAGCGCCACAGCCACTTGAGCAATCATTTAATAGCTGCGCACTTAATGTTAAGTCAAAAAACTACGCACAAGCTGAAGAAATTTGTACACAAGCAATTGCACTTTTAAAAGACGCAGATGGCCCTAAATTTAAAGTACGCCAACTTACGTCATTCGCATTAAGCAACCGTGGTGTTGCACGTTTAAAAGCGCATAACGACACTGCTGGCCTTGCTGATTTATACGAAGCAAACCAAATGTCTACAAGTACAATGGTATCGCATAACTTAACTCGCGCTAAAGAAGAACTATCTTTATAGAAAGCCTTTATAAAATGCTTTATAGAGTGCTCTTATTTAGAACACTTTTATAAAATAGCGAGAGTAAAAAGCCCATGTTAGGTTAATCCCTAACATGGGCTTTTTTGTTTTAACTGCATAGATTTAGCCCACTATTACTTATGTTATTAATGAAAAAATAAGTGTGTCATCATTTTAATTTCTTTTTTCTCTAAATCTATACAAGTTTAATGTTGTAAATTCCGCTACTTATTAAGTAAATCAGTATCTAATTTTTCTAAAATATTGTGAGGGTTGAAAGGTTTTTTACCAATTTGTTTTTCGAATTCTGAGCGTATATTTTCATCAAGTTTCATGAAGTCAATTTTAAGTTGTAAAAACTTTTTTGATTCATATAAAATTACAGTAGTACTCTCACTATATTCAGATACGGCTAAACCAAGCTCAGAACGAGTGAAATTAAGTTGATTAATCGCAAAAGCTAGCGCATAGCGAGACTTACTTTCACATAGCTCTTGATTTCGAAACTTAAAATAGAACAGCGACTTCATAAATTTGTTTTTTGATACTTTAAGCGTTTTAAATACATTTAAATCTAGTCTTAATTCCGAGGATGTATTTTCCTCTTTTTTACATCGTGAAATAGAATCAGACAAAAGCTTTGTTTTATTTTCTACTTTATTATCTAAAAAATTCAAAATTTCATCATCAGAGCCTAATGAGTGAGTCGAATATAAAGCTATAATAATAGGTAGTATAGATGTTAGTTTTTTATTCACAGCCATTGAAAATTCCTTGCCAAAACCTTAATCGCTTGGGATTGTTGTGCATATGATAATACAAGACTATAAAGTCAGCTTCTTTTATAATTACATCCTTTACTAACGAAGAACTTGATTTCATCGCATCCGCATAAAGAGCCTATTCTTGCTGTGTTATATTGTAAACTACTTGTTGTAGTGTTTTTTTGTAAATACAGCTGAAAATACCTACAGATAAGTCCGTTTATGAATCCACCTGTTACTTTTTTATTCTTTCTTACCTCAAGATCTTTTTGGCTAACAGCATAAAAATTATATTCCATTTAGTGGTTCGCATTTATTTATTAAAAACTCTTTATTAAAATTAATAGTTAAAATGTAACTCAATACATTTAAAAGACAAAACAGTGTGTAATTATTTAGTTTAAAATTTTTTTTCATTATTGTATATTTTAGATGAAGATGATTTATTTGATCATTTTATACTGTCAGGTATTTTATAGGCTTGACCCAAATATTTTAAATATATAAAGGACTAACTAATGGGCTACGATGTAACTTTTCATGCAATTTCTAAAAATGAACTTAAAAAATATGTTTATGACGTTTTAGAGGATCCGACTTTAGCTGAAGAGCGTGGTAAGGAACTTACTGATGACGAAAGCGAGCAAGAGTTTATTCAAAGTATTTATGGCAACATGAGAGAGTGGCTGAGCGCGTCACAGCAAGAGCAGAATGACTTTGCAAAAACTTTTTCTTTTGCTATTGCAGCAATATCTGGTTATCTCCATGATTTTTATTACTCACGAAACTTTGCGTTATCTTTTATTGAGTTTGAAGATCACCCAGGCTTTTTTAAAAGTTATACATCTATTGAGGGCTCCCCATTAGTTGGCTGTACTGATTTAAGCGGTGGGAACATAGAAGGTAATTACAGCGCTTCAGGTTTTAGTGATGATGCTAAAGGCATTTTTGAACTAATGGAACAGATAGATTTGGATGTAGACGAAGAAGGGTTAGATTCATTAAAAAGGGCGCTAAAATACTGCGTTGATAACGACTTGCTGTTTTTAGAAGCAAGTGACTTAGTGGTTCCTTTTTCAAACGAAAGCTTTACAAATACAGATAAAATGAAGGCACACTTTCTTAAAAATATAGAAGGTTAAAACTTCTACGAGTTAATTTACTAAGGGCTATTGATTTAAAAGTAACGTTAAATAGCCCTTATATACATTTCATTTATTAGACTAAAGTCTATAGATTAGTTTTCTTCACTTATTAGGTTTGTTTTAATCGTTTGTCGGAGTTGTGTTAATTCTTTAAAGTTCATTTGTCGGCAACAAGCACGGCTTAACTAATAGGAATATAACCATGAAATCACTTATCAAAACTATCGCTCTTGGCTCACTACTTACATGTTCAGCTGCTGCAATGGCTAACCAAAGTGATTACAAATTAATGGTTATTGAAGCTGCAACAGCGCCACAGCCACTTGAGCAATCATTTAATAGCTGCGCACTGAATGTTAAGTCAAAAAACTACGCACAAGCTGAAGAAATTTGTACACAAGCAATTGCACTTTTAAAAGACGCAGATGGTCCTAAATTTAAAGTACGCCAACTTACGTCATTCGCATTAAGCAACCGTGGTGTTGCACGTTTAAAAGCGCATAACGACACTGCTGGCCTTGCTGATTTATACGAAGCAAACGAAATGTCTACAAGTACAATGGTATCGCATAACTTAACTCGCGCTAAAGAAGAATTATCTTTATAAAAAGCCTTTATAAAAAGCTTTATAGAGTGCTTTTACTTAGAGCACTTTTATAAAATAGCGAGAGTAAAAAAGCCCATGTTAGGTTAATCCCTAACATGGGCTTTTTTGTGTTTTGTATAGCGTTAATTCAGCTTTGCATAGTTGCGTTTAAAGGCGCTCAGCGATAACCATTAAGTATTTTAGTTAACATTAGTAAGCCTTTCACTTTTTAAAAATGACATCCTTTTACTTATTTACTAGGTACAAATTAAGTACGGATGAGCATAAATAGTATCGTTTTCAACATTTGCGTATAGCCTGTTTTATAGCGAATATTTAGGGTTGAACTGCTTTAATACATCAAAAATACTACATTATTTAAATTCTTAAATTACATTTGAAACTCTACTTTATTTATTAAACACTTTTTTAATCTGTTTTTTACTTAGGTTTACTGTAAAATTAACGGCTTAACATTTGTGTATCAATATTTACAGGTGTTATTACTGATTAAATATTCAAACCAATTTAAGTAGATCTTATGATTTTTTATATTATTGGGTTAAGTACGCTGGTGATTATTTTGTGCGTGGCGATTTATGTAATTTATAGCAATATACATAAAAGCCGGGTAAGAAAGTCAAATGAATACAACGTACTGTTTGATACAGACACGATAGTGGATGAGCTAATCAATCAACTAACAGAAAAAGATCAAACTCAAGAAAACGAAGAAGAAACAGCTAAAGGCAAAGAAGAAATCCTCGCAACATTTGTTCAACTACATCGTTCTGGTAGTTTTTGTGCACATTTAAGTGAACAGGAAATCATTTTCTTTGTTAAAAAGAAATTAAACATGGAGAGTAATAAAAATGGCTAGCGAACAGAGTGTAGTTCCTGCAGTAAAAAGTGATTCTTTTATTGACCGATTTGGTCGTAGAAATGTAATTTTAATAACATCGATTGTTGTTGTATTAGCGGTAATTGCAACGCTTACATCGCAAGTTGTTTCGTGGAATGAAGCTGATGAACGTTTGGTTCACCAATCAGCTTTTACAGGTAACTTAACCGTAATAAATCAGGCTGGTCCTTATTTAAAAGCGTTTGGTACTACATCGGCTTATAAAAAAGTAATTTCGATTAACTTTACCGGTGACGCAGGCGCAACAGCAAGCGCAATTGTACCGTTAATACCGATTCGATTTTTAGATACGACAACGGGCGGCGCAAGAGGTGTTTCTCGCTTTAGATTACCAGGCAATGTACCTGCAGCTGAATCGGGTTCTTTACGCGGTTTACTTAAAATACACGAAGAGTTTGGTTCACAAGAAACATTAATATCTAACTTGTTGATGCGTGCGACCACTGAAAATGTAAAAGCGTCGGCGCGTATGATGTCGGTAGAGCAGCATTACTCTGGTGGTAATGGTCAGTTAAGCCAAGATTTTGCTGATCAATTAACTAACGGTATTTTTGTTACTGAACAAATTATTAGTACGGGTGAACGTGATAAATCTGACGATTTGGGTAATTTAAGTAAGCAGCAGCGTGTAACTATTAATATTAAAATGGACGATGAAGGTAATGCGCTACGTAATGCTCCTATTTTAGGTGCTTATGGTATTACAGTAGTTGATGCCAGTATTATTGATATTGATTACGAGAGCAAAGTAAATGCTCGTCTTGAGGCGCAAAAACAAGCTGCAGCTGATGAAGCATTAGCACGTCAAAATCTTAAAAAAGCAGAGCAGCAAGCACGTACTGAAGTTGCTTTAGGTGAGCAAGCAATTGCTAAGCAACGTGCTGAATCAGAAAAGCTTAAAATTAAAGAGCAAATTGATGCTGAGCGAATTAAGGCAAATGCTATTATTTCTGCGCAGCAACGTGTTGCTGTAAAAGCGGAACTTGCAAAAGAGCAAGAAGAGATTTTAAAGCAACAACGCTTAGAAGCATTAGGTATGGACGTTTTAGCTGAAGCTCGTTTAAGAGCTAAGTCTGCGGCACTTGACCCTAAGTATGTATTTGATGAAACGCTAAAAGCAGAAGTTAAAATTCAAACCGCTTTATTTACGAGTTTAGGCAATAGCCGTTTAGTGCCTGAAATTGTAATTGGCGCGAGCCAAGGTGAGCAAAGCAATGGCTCTGAATTTATGCGTTTATTAGCCGCTGACGCTGCATTAAGCCTTAAAAAACGTTTAGAAAAAGAGAAAAAATAAATAATTTACTAAATATATAAACAATATTGAGGCATAGCCTTTAAATACTTAGCCTTTAAATATTATTATATAAACAATAAAAACGCTGGCCAATAAGCATTGGTCAGCGTTTTTTATTGTGCGTATTTTGCTATTGTACTGTTTAGGTAAGCTTTGTGGCTTATTAAACATGTATTTAGGTAATAAAAGGTAAATAGTGAGCAGTTATGGATTCGAACAGTAATCAATTTATTTTAGATTTAGGGCAAGAGCATATTACTATTCAACGACGATATGAGGCGTTAGGTGCATTGAACGATTTTTTTATTGCGGTGTGGTTTTTAATTGGTAGTTTTTTCTTTTTAAATGATGCATTAGTGCAAAGTGGTACGTGGTTGTTTATAGCGGGTAGTGCTCAATTACTTATAAAACCTGTTTTGAAGTTGATCAGCTTAGTACATGTTAGTCGGGTGTTTCATTCAAATAAAACACCATAAATACGACTCATGATGAGTTCAGTTATTATGACTAATAATTTACCTGTATAGGTAAATTATTTATTATCCAGAGTTCAGGTTAGTTATTAAATATCAAGGATAGAAAAGTGAAAGTACTTAAATGGATTACAATTGGTATAGCTACTTTATTAATTATAGGCTTACTAATTCCCGAAAAAATAATGATTCCTGTACAAGGTGCTACAAGTAAGGATTGGAACCATAATACGTTTTGGTATGAACCTTGGGGTAGGTCGGGTGTGCACAAAGGAATTGATATTTTTGGTAAAAAAAATACCCCCGTAGTTGCCTCAACAAGCGGTGTTGTTATATTTGCAGGTGAGTTAACCCGTGGTGGTAATGTGGTTGCGGTGCTTGGACCCAAATGGCGAATACATTACTTTGCACATTTAAATAATTACTCAGTAAATACCGGTGATATGGTTAGTATAAATAGCCAGATTGGTTTATTAGGTGATACAGGAAATGCGGCGGGAAAACAGCCTCATGTACATTATTCTATTTTATCGTTAGTGCCCATGCCATGGCTTTTTACAACGCAAAGCCAAGGGTGGAAAAAAATGTTTTTTTTAAGCCCTCATAAAAAACTTACCAAGTAACCCAGGGCAAGATCACGAACTTTACCTTGACTTAAAAGTATGATCTTATACTCCTTTTTTCAAGGAGCATTCTCATGCTTGATATTCAGCTATTTAAATATTTCGAATCAATCGATGATCCTCGCCAACAAGGTAAAGTGGTTCATAAACTATTTGATATCATATTCTTAGCCGTCAGCGCTGTTGTGTCTGGATGCCAAGGCTGGGAAGA
>NZ_JADYXF010000077.1:0-10973 GCF_015864385.1 Pseudoalteromonas sp. SWXJZ94C | reverse complement strand
TATTTTGTTTAACTCAGTATTATATTTATTCATGCTCTGCTTTTGGGATAGATAGTGGTTTGGCGATTACTATCAGATCAAATTCAGAGCATGTTTTCAAGTTTTATTCCTTAAGATCCAACCTATGAAGTATTATTAAAATAGTTAAGACACCGCACCAAATAAAGTAAGTAATGCAATAAGTACTAAATAAAATAGCACGTTGCGCTTTACCAACTTAATCATGCATGTTGCTTCATAAGTGCAACCATAATAACGTTTCTCTACTTGTTCAGCAGCTAAAGCAGTACAAGTAACAACTTTTCTATTTGGGCTGGTAAAATCAAGTACATAATGCAGCCAACAACTTGTGCCTTTATTAAAGTTGCCAATAACTAAATATCCAAAACTTGTAATACGTGCAGGTAACCAATCAAGCCAAAATAACAGTTTATGTATTAGCTTAAAGCGTTTTGCAAATACAACTTTGTGATCTTCTCTAACTAAATCAGCAAACGTACGCACTAATGCATACAACACAGCACCAGGAGCGCCTAGTACCACAAACCAAAATATAACCGCGCAGTAAAATCTAAAATTAACCCACGCTAATGTTTGCCCAAAGGTTTCGCCGTTATCTTCGCCTTGCGTATGCTTTTGCCCAATTTGTAAAGCATATAACGATGCCGCAGTTCCGTCATCGCGTGTTAATGCATTTAAGTACGACTTATATAAAGCACGTTGTTTAGCACAACCAAAGCACACTAATAACACCGCTACATTAATACCTAGCTGCCATAATACAAAATCAGATAAGCAATAAATAAACGCCATAGCAATAACAGGTAATATTAACCAAATTAAAAACCCAGGAACCGAACAAAACAAGCCTTTGTCAGCAAGTAATTTAGTAGAGCGTTTTAAGTAACCATTTGCGTAATAGCTTATTTGCCAATAGTTTGAGCGAGCACCTAAGCGCTCAAGTATTAATGCAATTATTATAGAAACCAAAATCATTGTAGTTACTCTCTTAACTTGATTGCTCAAGCATATTAAAAAACAATTGCCAATTAAAGCTATTACCTGGATCGGTTTTTCGCCCTGGTGCTATATCGCAATGCCCAACAATACGCGAAGCGGTAATTTTAGGATAGCGCAGCATTATTGACCCGCTAATACGAGTTAACGTTTTGTATTGCGCTAAAGTATAAGGTGTAGTGTCGGTACCCTCAAGTTCAATACCAATACTAAAGTTATTACAAGCGGGCTCGCCATTAAACTCAGATAACCCTGCATGCCAAGCACGCTTATTAAAAGGTACATATTGAATAAGCTCACCGGTGCGTTTAATAAAGCAATGCGCCGATACCCTAACTCCCTCTAAACTAGTAAAGCTTGAATGTGCACTGCAGTTAATATTGCCCATAAATAAATCATCAACAAACGACGTACCAAACTGCCCTGCCGGTAAAGAAATATTATGTATAACCAATAATGAAATATCTACGTTAGTAGGGCGTTCATCAAAATGATTACACCCACGCTTTAGTACATTGCGTACCACGCCATTTAAATCTATTTTCATAATGCTTTATAATATTTTTATAATATAAGTACATAAAATGTATAACGCGATGCTAAAGGATTTAAAAAAATAATGATAGTAATGAGCGAGGTATAAAACCTCATCTACAAACAACTCAAGTCCTTACGCGTGAACGCACGCCGGTAAAACACCCCAAGCTTATATAAACCCAACCTGTAAGTGCGAATTTACTTCGCGCTTGTTATTAATACCGGTTATGTTGCCCACATCACTCATACATCTAACTTAAGCACTTTAAAAGCGAGGTATAAAACCTCACCTACAACAACTCAAACCCGCACATAGGCAAAAATATTCCAAACTTATATAAGCCCAACCTGTAGGTGCGAATTTACTTCGCGCTTGTTATTAATATTATTCAATCTAACTTAAGCACTTTAAAAGCGAGGTATAAAACCTCACCTACAAATCCACCACAAACACACACCGATGAAGTTTATTTCACGCCAATAAATAAACCAACTCGTAGGTGCGAATTTACTTCGCGCTTGTCATTCATGCCACTACATTATCTATATAACTCACATACCTAACTTAAGCAGCTAATTACAACACCAAAAAGCGAGGTGTAAAACCTCACCTACAAATCCCCCATAAACACACACCGATGAAGCTTATTTCACGCCAATAAATAAACCAACTCGTAGGTGCGAATTTACTTCGCGCTTGTCATTCATGCCACTTACATTATCTATATCACTCACATATCTAACTTAAGCAGCTAACTACAACACCTCAAAGCGAGGTGTAAAACCTCACCTACAAATAATCCAAAACCACCACCAACTAAAAATCATTCCACGCCAACGTATAAATTAACTTGTAGGTGCGAATTTACTTCGCGCTTGTCAATTATACCATTCACGTTTTCCATATAACGCATCTAACTCAAACACCCTAAAGCGAGGTATGAAACCTCACCTACAAATAACCCAAAATACACACCGATAAAAATCATTCCACACCAATATATAAACCAGCCCGTAGGTGCGAATTTACTTCGCGCTTGTTATTAATATCAATCACGTTGCCCACATCGCTCATACATCTAACTTAAGCACTTTAAAAGCGAGGTGTAAAACCTCACCTACAAATACCCTATAAACACACCGATAAAAATTTATTCTACGTCAATATATAAACCAACCCGTAGGTGCGAATTTACTTCGCGCTTGTTTAACTTTTTACTTAAAAGCCAATCGCTTCTCTTTCTTTTATAAACATAGTAAAATTTAACTAATTTATTAACGCTTATGAGCTTTTATTATGTCTATCCCGCACTCTTTAGTTAGCCAACTTGTCACTCTTGCACTCGACGAAGATCTAAATTACCAAACAGCTCAAAACGGCGATATTACCGCGCAGCTTATTCCACAAAGCGAGCAAGCTAACGCAAAAGTAATTACTCGTGAAGACTGCGTATTTTGTGGAAAAGACATAATCCTCGAAGTATTTAAACAAGTAGACCCAACCGTAAAAGTAAATGTATTAATAAACGATGGCGATACCGCCCTAGCTAATAGCACCCTATTTACAGCAACAGGATCTGCACGCTCTATATTAACAGCCGAGCGAACTGCACTTAATTTTGTACAAACACTTTCAGGCACCGCAACTACTACTGCGCATTACGTAAAAGAGTTAAGTGGTACTTCAACCCAACTACTCGACACCCGTAAAACCATACCGGGTTTGCGCGCATTACAAAAATATGCAGTAAAATGTGGTGGCGGTGCAAACCACCGTATAGGGTTATTTGACGCGTTTTTAATTAAAGAAAACCACATAGCAGCGTGTGGCGGCATTACTAACGCAGTTGCTCAAGCTAAAGCTAATCATCCAAATAAACCTGTTGAAGTAGAAGTTGAATCGCTTAACGAACTTAAGCAAGCAATTGACGCCGGTGCCGATATAATTATGCTCGACAACTTTAGCGTTGAACAAATTAAAAAAGCGGTAATTTCAACCAACAAACGCGCAAAAATTGAGGTTTCGGGGAATATGACACTCGATATACTTAAAACTTATTCGCAAGCCGGAGTCGATTTTATATCAAGCGGTGCACTAACAAAAAATTTACAATCGATAGATTTATCCATGCGATTCGAATAAAAAAAATACGATCACAAGTTTTTGACAATTCTAATACATTGACAAAGTGTACAAAAAGGCATTTAATAGCACAAAAGGATGACTTGTAACATTTTGTTAATTAATGTGTGTGTTTAATTAAAAAACACGTGCTAAATAGTAAGCAATAATGGTAGACTCATCCTGTTGGTCTATTTAATTAAAAATAATAAGCTTAAATAACTAGTTAATTCTTTAGTTTTTAAATTTTTACTATTAAAAATATAATTTAAACGAAGATTACTTAGCTATTTTTATGCTTTTAACTATCCTTACTTTGGTTAGTTATAGTGAGCTATATTAATTTATAAATTAAATAACAACACAATGAATTCACACCTAGCTTTTGTGTTTCATACCCTAAAGCTAAAAGTGTAATAAAAATTAATTTTAAGTAAAACTGTAAAGTAAATCAGCTAAATTAAGTAAGGCATTTGCCACTTATATGATTTAAGTTACAAAATCTATCCTTTAGGAGAGGAAACATGAAAACAATGACTCAAAAACAACAGGGTTTCACCCTAATTGAATTAATGATTGTTATCGCAATCATCGGTATTCTTGCTGCTATCGCTTTACCGCAGTACCAAACATACACTAAAAAAGCGCGCTTTTCTGAAGTTGTGCTTGCTGCATCTTCAGCTAAAGGTTTAGTTGATGTATGTTTCCAAACTCGTGGCGCTGGTTCTTTAGCAAATTGTAATGATGCTGATAAAGTAGGCTTAGATGCAACAGGCGCAGCAGCTGGTGATAATGTATTAAGTGTTGCCGTAGGCACTGCAGGCGTAGTTACAGCAATTGGTGAGGGTACTGTAGATGATGCGACGTACGTGTTAACACCAGCGGCTACTAATGGCACATTAACTTGGGACCAAACTGGTACTTGTATTGCTGCAGGTCTTTGTTAATTAAGTTTTAAAATGAGAAAGGCTTTCGGCTTCTCTCTAATAGAGCTAATGATAGTTATCGCTATAATGGGGATATTAATATCATTAGCTCTTCCTGCTTATAATAATCATTATAAGCGCTCTAAATTTGTTGAAGTTGTGCTTGCTACAAATACTTTACAACGTAATGTCGAAATTTGCTTTTATACAAAACATGCACTAGCTAATTGCGATACATTTGCTAAGTTAGGCGCGAATAAATCTGATTATATATCCCCAAAGTTTATCTCCAACATTGAAATATCAACCTCAAGTAATTATCAAATAACAGCTACAGCAAGCGGCGAGGCATCAATTTCAAGCAGTGGCGATACCTACATAATGCTCGCAACTATTAGATCGAATCAACTACAGTGGGCTTTATCACCAACAAGTACTTGCATTAGCGAAGGGACTTGTTAAAAACAAGGCTGTCACCCTCTTTAGTGATATTCACAATACCTTTTTTTGTTACTACGCCGCATATTTGTGAGCATTCTGATTCAAAACTTGATAGTTCAAAAAACTCATACATTTCGATAGGTGAAACTGAATTTTTAATTAGCTTTTCATATTCAGCTCTATCTTTACTACCAACCTTTGGTTCTTTAAAGCTATAAAAAGCCTCTGTGTTTATATCACTTCTTGAGTCATTTTTTGTAACTGCAAAATATGAGCCCTGCCACTTTATAATATACGCTAACCTTTGCCCGTCTATTTGCACAATACCGTAACCTAATGAACACACCTGCAATAGAAGTATTATTGATATATTTATTATGTTTTCTTTACGAGATTTATTTGGAGAAAGTAACCATAAACTTAAAAGTGGACCTAACACTAAATCTAAGCTTAATATAATTACAGTTAATCCTATTAAATCTGTTAACTGATCTCGCCCATTAAAAAACCAACTGTTATAAATATATATACTAACGAGTAGTAAAAGTATTGCACCTAAAAAAAAGTGTAATGAGGACCATTTTATTTTCTTTTTTATGTTGTTAGTAAGCATTTAAATATCCGATTATTTAATTAATTAATAAAAGCTTTAGCATCAATTGTTTAAGTTTAACTTTATGGCTATTATATACAACTAGGCTTAATCTTATACCTAAATGGTGCTATGGAATCAATATGGCTAAAAAACAAGAAAAAAAAGGACAAGATATATTTGAGTGGGTAGGTGTAAGTGCTCGCGGTAAGCGCTTAGATGGCGAATTAAAAGGAGCAAGTATAGCCCTAGTAAAAGCCCAACTACGCAAACAAGGTATTACACCATCGAAAGTAAAACGTAAAGCTAAGCCTTTATTTGGGACTGGTGCTCAAAAAATAACACCTAAAGATATTGCAATAGTAACAAGACAAATAGCCACCATGTTAATGGCGGGCGTACCGCTAATTCAATCTATTGAAATGATTGGTACAGGCGCTACGAATAAAAGTCTTGGTAAACTAATGGAAACCATTGCAGATGAAGTAAAAGCAGGTCAGCCATTTTCTACAGCATTAAAAAAACACCCTCGTTATTTTGATGATTTATATTGTGATTTAGTTGCATCTGGCGAGCAATCGGGTGCACTTGATAGAATATTTGACCGTATTGCTATTTATAAAGAAAAATCAGAAGCACTAAAATCAAAAATTAAAAAAGCCATGTTTTATCCTATCGCTGTATTGGTTATTGCCGGTATTGTTACCTCTATTTTATTAATATTTGTAGTGCCGCAATTTCAAGAAATATTTAATGGTTTTGGCGCTGAACTCCCTACTTTTACTTTGTTTGTAATTGCTATATCTGAATTTATGCAAAAATACTGGTGGATTATTCTTATTGCAATTGTTGCATTTGGCTACGCTTTTAAAGAAGCAAAGTTAAGGAGCTTAAAGCTTCGGGATGCAACAGACCGAACCATACTCAAATTACCTGTAATTGGCATGATTTTAAACAAAGCAGCTGTGGCTCGTTATGCTCGAACGCTTTCGACCACGTTTGCTGCAGGTGTGCCATTAGTTGATGCATTAGACTCAGCCGCTGGGGCCTCTGGCAATGCAGTTTATCGCTACGCTATTTTAGATATAAAAGCCGAGGTTAGCTCGGGTAACCAAATGAACTGGGCTATGCGAAACTCTAAAATATTCCCAGATATGGTGATACAAATGGTGGCAATTGGTGAGGAGTCAGGATCCTTAGATGGCATGCTTGCTAAAGTGGCTACTATTTATGAACAAGAAGTGGATGATGCGGTTGATGGACTCTCTAGCTTACTAGAACCACTAATTATGGCTGTGCTAGGCGTACTAGTGGGTGGTTTAATTATTGCCATGTACTTGCCTATTTTCCAACTTGGTGCTGTTATTTAGCCTTTATTATTCGTCATCTATTTAATTATTTGGTTTTTATATGCAAAGTATTATCGATTTAATGCAAAGCCAATTGTGGTTTTATTTAACCACGGTTGGCTTAGTAAGTTTATGTGTAGGTAGTTTTTTAAACGTGGTGATTTACCGGTTACCACTCATGATGCAACGAGAATGGCAAAGTGAATGTCGTATATTATTAGAAGATGAGCTAAAAGCTAATGTAGCCAATACTAATAAAAATACTAACAGTACCGTTGGGGGAAATACTGAAAATAGCACAGGAAGTAATCAACCCTTTAATTTAGTAAAACCCAACTCAACTTGTCCAAAATGCAAAACTGCAATTAAGCCTTGGCAAAATATTCCTATAATCAGCTGGTTATTTTTAAAGGGTAAATGTGCAAATTGTAGTAATCCTATATCTGTTCGCTACCCCGCTGTTGAGGCTATTACAGCAATATTAAGTTTAGTTGTAGCTTATAGCTTTGGTGCGACCGAACAAGCCCTATTATATATACTTGTAACTTGGGTTTTAGTAGCACTAACCTTTATTGATATTGACCACATGCTACTGCCAGATCAGCTTACACTGCCACTTGTATGGCTTGCACTTATAGCCTCTGTAATGGGTTACACCATTGCACCAGCCGATGCAATTGTTGGCGCTGCATGCGGCTATTTAAGCTTATGGAGTGTGTTTTGGTTATTTAAACTGCTCACTGGTAAGGAAGGTATGGGTTATGGCGACTTTAAGCTATTAGCTGTATTTGGCGCTTTACTTGGCTGGCAATCGCTATTAACTATTATATTACTCTCAAGCGTTGTGGGCGCTATTATTGGTATTGCCCTACTGAGCATTCAGGGTAAAGACAAAGCAACCCCCATTCCTTTTGGTCCTTACCTTGCCATTGCTGGTTGGATAGCCATGCTTTGGGGCAGCCAACTACAAAGTACTTACTTTAATTTAATGGGTTATTAAGTGGGCTTTATCAAGTTGAAGGTTTCTAAGTTGGGTGCTTACTAAAATGAGCGCTGCTAAAATAACCGAGAAAGCCGCTAAAATAAATAATTGGGTACTGGGTTTAACAGGTGGTATTGGTTGTGGTAAAACAGCCATAAGCAATATGTTTGAAGAACTCGGTATAACCATTGTTGATGCCGATATTATTGCCCGCGAAGTCGTTGAGCCTAATAAACCAGGATTAAAAGCAATTGTTAGTTACTTTGGTAATGAAATACTACTGCCCAATGGTACTTTAAACAGAGCTGTTTTAAGAGAGCGTATTTTTGCTAACAATGATGACAAAGAATGGCTAAATAAATTATTGCACCCGCTTATTCGTAATAAAATACTTATAGATTTAAACACAGCAACAAGCGCTTATGTTGTTTTAGTTGCACCGCTGCTATTTGAAAATAGCCTTGATAAATACTGCAACCAAACGCTATTAATTGATGTACCTAACAGTGTGCAAATAGAGCGTACTACTCAGCGCGATAATGTTAGCGCTGAGCAAGTAAAAAATATTATTGCAGCGCAAATGCCACGAGAGCATAAACAACAAAAAGCAGATGCTATTTTAAATAATGACCGCGATTTAGCATTAGTAAAAACAGACCTTTTACGCCTACATAAAAATTACTTACAGTTAGCATTAAAAATGCATAACTGTAAAAACAACTTAAGCATAATTTAAGCACTCAAAAGTGGTCATAACTTTTATAAACCTCTATATTAAATAGTAAATTTAGCCTAGATTATGAAGAATAATATAATCGCCTTCTTTTTTCTGATAAATTACTCACACCGAAGGATTAAAACAGGTGCGCAATGAATATTAACTCACCGTTACTGAGAAAATTTATTACTCTTGGTCGTATTGACGCCGATACGATTAAAGCCAAACAACAAGAATTTGCCTCAACCGCTGAGCTTATTTCTAAATGTGGAAAAATCGACAGCAAAGATTTAGCTGAGCAATGTATTGATTTGTTTCGCGTGCCTTACTTTGATTTGAGAGATTTCGATCCCGCAAGGATCCCACCCGATCTTATAAAAGAAAAACTGATTCGTAAGCATCATATTTTACCTTTGCTGCAAAAAGGCAGAAAAGTTTATATTGCTGCGTCAGATCCTACCGATTACGGCGCATTTGAAAACTTTGAATTTAGTACTGGGTTTTCGTGCGAAGTGGTTGTGGTTGATTATATTCAGCTCGATAACAAAATTGAGCAGTTACTTGATGCCACTGGCAGCTTAAATTTAAGTGATGACGAGTTTAAAGAGTTTGCAGACTTAGATACTGAAGGTGCTAAGGAGTCAATGCCCACGGATGATGATAAAGATGATGCGCCAATCATCGTTTACATCAATAAAATTTTAATGGATGCGATTAAAAAAGGCGCGTCTGATTTACATTTTGAACCCTATGAGCACAAATACCGCATTCGCTTTCGTATCGATGGCATTTTGCACGAAGTAGCAAGCCCACCTAATACATTAGCAACTAAGCTCTCGGCGCGTATAAAAGTAATGTCGCGACTCGATATTGCCGAAAAACGTAAACCGCAAGATGGTCGTATAAAACTAAAAATAACCGAACGTAAAAGTATCGACTTTCGTGTAAGCACCATGCCTACGTTGTGGGGCGAAAAAATTGTAATGCGTATACTCGATTCATCAAGCGCTATGTTAGGTATTGATGTATTAGGTTACGAGCCAGAACAAAAAAAATTATACATGGATGCGCTTAGCCAACCACAAGGGATGATATTAGTAACCGGCCCGACGGGTTCTGGTAAAACAGTATCGCTTTACACCGGTTTAAATATACTAAATCAGCCAGAGCGAAATATTAGTACAGCTGAGGATCCGGTTGAAATTAACCTTGAAGGTGTAAACCAAGTACAAATTAATATTAAAGCCGATATGACCTTTGCAAATGCACTGCGTGCATTTTTACGTCAAGATCCAGATGTGGTAATGGTAGGTGAAATACGTGACCTTGAAACCGCTGAAATATCAATAAAGGCAGCGCAAACTGGTCACTTAGTGTTATCAACGTTGCATACCAATTCAGCGCCCGAAACCATTACGCGCTTATTAAACATGGGCGTACCTGCATATAACGTAGCAAGTTCAATTAGTTTGATTATTGCTCAGCGCCTCGCGCGCCGTTTATGCTCAAAATGTAAAGCACCAGAAATACTGCCAGATGAAGAACTTACTCGCCAAGGCTTTAGCGAGCAGCAAATTAGTGAAATGACACTATATACGCCAAAAGGCTGTGATAGCTGTACCGATGGTTATAAGGGTCGTGTAGGTATCTACGAAGTAATGCAAATTACGCCAGAAATAGCACAAATTATTATGCGCGGTGGTAATTCATTAGAAATTGCCGAAGTGTCACTTAAAGCAGGGTTTAATAACTTACGCTTATCGGGTATTCGTAAAGCAGCTGAGGGAATGACATCACTTGCCGAAATTAATCGGGTAACTAATTTTTAAAAATAGCTCACCCAACTAATATGATTATTAGCTGGGTGAGTAAGTTATATCTAATGGTTTGAGTTAGTGGCTTGAACTTAAATAATGTAAACTGCACAAAAAATTGTGGAGAGTAAATTATGCCTACTATTGTTAACTGCCCAACATGTAAAAATAAAGTTGAGTGGTCAGATCAAAGCCCGCACCGTCCTTTTTGTTCTAAGCGTTGTCAGCTTATAGATTTAGGTGAATGGTCGTTTGAAAACAACAAAATTTCTGCACCAATGACCTCAGCTGATGAATTTAGCCAAGATATGATCGAAGATATTGAAGCCATGATGGCTAAAAATGAAGATGATTTTTTTAAATAAAATAAACACACATGAGAAAGCCAGCATATAGCTTAACACCGATCAGTTAAGGTATTTTTGATCGGTTGACCGATCTTTTGGTTGCTTCACAATACCCTTATCATCTTTTG
>NZ_JADYXF010000076.1:0-11318 GCF_015864385.1 Pseudoalteromonas sp. SWXJZ94C | reverse complement strand
AAAGGCTGAAACCAGTTTTAGTAAAGGTATGCCAGCAAAGCAGAAGAAAGCGATGCGCAGTACAGCTTATCTTGAAAAGGTATTGAATTTATAGTGTTTTTTCATGCTCTTGCCCTGACTTTAAAGTAGCCTTTTTTATATTTGCATTTTTAAGTTTTATTTTTCCATTGGCAGTAACACCGAAATGTATCGCTGCGCCCAATTAGCTAACTCCACTCTATTACGTGAATTAGTTTTTTTAAATGCGCTATATAAATGAGTTTTTACTGTGTGATCACTAATGTTTAATTTATCGGCAATCTTGTTATTACTTGCTCCTTGCGCAATAAGGTGAATAACCGATCTTTCTCTTTTAGTTAAATGATTATAATCATCTTGTTTTAATTCTATATCTTCATGCAAACTATTAAACGAGGCCGCAACGGACAGAATATCACTAAATGCTTTTGAAATAACTTTACGAGTAAACCATAATTCACCCGCGCTAATTCTAACTAGACCTTTAAATATATCTTCATGTGCATCTGTTTTATAAAACACACCATTAAAATGGTTAAGTAATAAGTTTTTTTCACATACTGCTTTTTTATCAACGTTAAATATTACAATATTACTTTTTTTGGCTAAAAATATTAAATCTGCAGGAATGAGGTCTTGCCAATTATTGTTAAATCCATCAATTAGAAACAAATCGTATTGTAAGCGTTCTTCAGCTTTGGGTAAGGCATCATCCATTTTTATATCACCAAAAAGAGCTTGAAGCGTTTTTAGAATAGCGACATAATTTTCAGAGTGTGGGTGTGATTTAAAGGTAGTTTTAACGAATACTGAAAGTGGCTTTGGCATAAATCTCGTCCTTGAAATACTGCCCTTACATTACCTAAATTACAAAAAACTTACAATCTAACTTTAGTATTAAAATACTATTGTTAATTCTCATACTTACAGAGGTAAACAAAATTAAATATATATAATTAAATTTTAAAAACCACTTTATAATACAAAAAAAAAGATTAAACCACCAAATTATTTACATATAAAAACTTGCTTTATTTAGCTTTAACTACTACGCCCTTAATAGCTAACTTACTAAAAAATTTAATCCACTCAATTATTAATCAAATAAACCAAGTATATTTTAAAATATTTAAAATTTAATAGTCAGATATGAAAATTGTCTGAATATAAATTGAGCAAATTAAATAACTTAAATAACTTAAATAACTTAAATAACTTAAATAAACATATAACAAGCATTGAGTATCTTTTCCTGTTATTCAATGTTCGCTTTTAATTTGTTTAGTGCATTAACTGAAAAGCCGCGATCGTAAAAATATAAAATTTCACCACTGCTATTTATAAGCACAACTCGAGAATTGTTTGGGCTTTGGTTACCTGTAAATTTTTGCACCGCTTCACCATCTTTATAAATAGTGATTACCCCGCCCCATAGCTCTTTAGGAATACCTTTGCGCATACCGCTATCTATGAATGTGCTAAACATACGTGGCGCCATACCTGCAATAGTAGGTAACTCGTAAGTAGGAAGCGTAACGCCTGCCATATCTAAACCAATTAACCAGCGGTCTATATCAAACTGACTATCTTGCTTGTAACCAATTAATAGTAAGGTTTTATCTGCTTTAAAATCACTGGGTATAGTTACTACGTTTTGCTCTAAGCTTTCACCACTAATGCTTGGAAATTGTTTACCTATTACTTGTTGGTTTGGGTACTGAGATGTACATGCACTAAGTAGCAATAGTACAAAAACGCTTAAAATTGATTTGATCATAACAAAAGCCCTAATATTTTTATAAGTATCATATAAGTACGTTTAATATATAAATAGAGATCTAAAATGTCTGCTTTGTTAAATATTTTTTAAATTTATCAACAGTCATTGGTCGTCCGTATTTCCAACCTTGCCCGTAATGCACACCCGCTGTTTTTAAAATGGCTTCTTGCTCACTCGTTTCAATCCCTTCGGCCACACAAGTGTAGTTAAACTTATGCACAAGCTCCATAATATTAGGGATCATAGAAGCCTTTAGACCCTCAGTTGCTATATCTTGTACAAATGTGCGGTCTATTTTTAGCTGGTGAAAACTCAAGTTTTGTAAGTTTTTTAAGTTAGAGTAACCTGTACCAAAATCATCTAACGACAAGTTAAAACCTGATTCAACTAATGTTTTAAAATGTGTATGAGCAATTTTAGTATCTAGGTATTCATCTTCGGTAATTTCAAGGCAAATAGTGAATCGAGAATGAGTGAGCTCTGGTATTTGTGTTAAAAGTGATACGTTACCTAGCTCTACATCACATGGAAATATATTTAACGACACTTTAAAGTCTTTAGGTAAAGCTTCAAGTGCTGTTAGTTCTTCAAGCACTTTCGCAATCATTACCTCTGTAAACGACCACGTTAAATTATTTTTTCGTATCAGTGGAATAAATTGATCAGGGAAAAGTGGACCATATTTATCTTCAAAGCGAGCAAGCACCTCACAGCCTACAATTTTACCTGTTTGCAAACAAATTATAGGTTGGTAAGTCCAGTAAAAAGAGCTTTTGCTTAACCCTTTACGTACTCGAACTCGTGTAGAGCGGCGCGCAGAAATTTGAAATTCAACCATTAACGCACTTGATACACCGGCTAAACAATTCAAAATTAATGAAATAATCAATAAAAACTGATTATCTGCAAAAAACCGACTCCATGGAGTATGAACCGCAACACAGTAATCTGCACTAATATCGCTGCACTTCAGCTTGGTTTCAAAAGGAAGTTGATGGTGGTTCATTATTTCATCGTACAGACCATTACTGCCCGCTAAATGGTGTAACGTATTTTGTACTTTATAAGTAGCTTCCCACCGAGGAGCTGTAACTATGCCATCATCAAAAACCGCTGTATGCATAATTAAGTTATAGTCTTTTTGGCGAACGATCACTACCTGTATTTCGCGCCCATTAAAAAGCAATAAAGGAAGCTTTGGGTCAAAACGCACCCTAGCACCACTAACAGGGCGAATAAAATCAGGCTCTTTATCATCTATTGGCTTTTCTAATATGCCAACGCCCGTGGTACAAACTAATTTATCATTTTCGAAAAAACCAATATCTATTACGTATTTAGCATCAAATAATGCGCGTCGCATTTCGAGTAAATTTAAATCGTCACACTGAGTAAAATTAAGTTTGTTTAGTGGGATAAGAATTCGGCTGCTTTCTAGCACTGCGGCATCTATGTGCTTGATAATATGTTTCGCATCAGCATTAATTGTGGAAGCTAATTTATGACCAGCAAAATACAACAGGATTAAACTTCCTATTACAAAAACCAACACTCCGGTTAATATTGCGATTAATGATTTTTGCGGGTACTTTTTCATTATATCCTTATAGACTAAACAGCATATTCTGTTGATTACACTTTATAATTGCACAACTATTTTTAAATGCAAATAAGTACATAACAAAGCATAAAAAATCACGAGTAAATAGTTTTTAGGGACATACTTTTAAACGAGAAATTAAGCTAAAACAATATCTTTGCTCATTATCTTAAAAACCACATCTGCAACTTTACTGTGCCCTTTACTGCAAATATGAACCCCATCAATTAAAGACACGCTCACAACACTTTGTAGATCAAAAAAGAGTGCACCTGCATTTAATGCAACACGTTTAAAGTGTTCACTCATTGAATGGTTTTTATGCTCACTTCCCTCATAAACATGTTTATACGCACCTACACACTTAACATAGGCAGGAGCAAGAACAATAATTTTAGGATGATTACTAACACCGTAAAAATATTTAATATCACCAATTAAGTCATCAAGCCCTTGGGCTATTTGAACTGGAGCTAAGTTAAAACGCTTTTTGAGATCGTTTGTCCCAAGCGCAATAATGATTACGTCGAGCGGGTACTTTTCTAAATAAGGCTTTAAATAACTTACACCCAAAACTAAACCATTAAACGGCGGATGATTTACTAAAGTTCGGTTAGGTTGCCCAGCCTCTATAACTTTAAAAGCCGAGCCTAACTTAGTTGCTAACAGCGCGCTCCAACGAATACTATCGTCAAAACGCTTACCTGTTTGTGGGTTTAAACCCCAGGTATTTGAATCACCAAAGCATAAAATATTTTTTATCATTTATTAGGTCATTAAAACGGGTTAAGCGTATAACCCTGTTGTTGCAATTGCGCATGCGCGGTCATTGCCGAAAGCGACATTTGCACCCCATCAATCAATTGTTCAGGAGCAACTTTATAATGTGTAGCCGACTGTCCACACACATAAACCACTGTGTTGTTAGTAAGTAATTGCTTAATTAAACTTTGGTTTTTGTTATCGGTTTTAAAGCGCTTTTTATATTCGCTATTAGCAAGTACATCAACGCTTGCACTACCGTGTACAACTAATGCTAGTTGAATATTTTCAGGCTTTACACCGTGCGCTACATGCATATTAATAAAGCGTGCTAGTGAATTCATAGCATTATTTTGCTCACCTTCTTTTGCCGCTTTATCTACATCAAACGCAATTTTAAATGTTGTAGAATCGCTAATTGTCACGTGTTCGGGTACATTATAAAAATTGCCAAAACCTGTGATAACAGGCTCACTAGCACTTGATAGTGGGCTTAGTAATAAAGCAGATGCAAACATTAAATATTTCATAAAACAGTCCTGTGTTTTAAAATTATTAACCTACATTAGGTTAGTTATAAATTAGCAGAAGTTAAGCCCATTAAGCAACGCACCATGCAGCCATTATTTACCTTTTATGGATATGACTTATGCGAATGATTTAAAAACGTCATTCCTAAGTAATTAAAAGTACGTTTAAACATATCTATAAAAATATCTGGTGCCTCAACAGATGAGGCATTTGATAATATTGAAAACTGCTTTTTTCGTAAACTCCGCAGCTTCGGCTTTAAACTCTCGTCGTCCATGTAGTCGGTGATCCGATCTATAAACGACTTCATTTGTACTGTAGTGTTATACCAATAAACGGGTGATGCAAAAACCCAATGCTCATAATTTAATAGTGACTCAAATACCGTGTAAAAATCATCATCTTTGTGTTTTTTATCGTAACAATATGGCGCAATTTTATAATCATCAAGACAAATTACACGCACATCATTTTGCTCAACAAAGCTATTAACATGGGCTGTAGTATTGCCGTTTTTTCTTGCGCTTGAATAAATAAACCTAAACTCTGGATAATAAATCTATCTCAAGCAGCTATTTTCAGCGCTAACTGCGTTGAATTAACTTGCAATAGACCAGCTATTGACGCGTAAATTCGCCTTGTTTTCACTGAAAATCTCTGGCTAGAGAAAATAAATTCAAATATCACTATGATTCAATATGTTAGCAAATCTCTTAACCAGAGTTCAGGTTAAATAATTACAGTACTGTACTTAAGTTTTTGTTGCATTTAACTAACTCCTTTTTTAATGTAGGAAGAAGCTTAAAACCTCAAGTTATATTGAGGTCAACTAGAGTTTATGACCTAAAGGATTAAATAATGAATACGGATCAAAAAAAGCTAATTGATGCAAATCTTACTGTTGGATATGTAGCAAAAAGAAGTGGCGTAAAAGTATCGACTTTACATTTTTACGAAACGAAAAATTTGATCAGGAGCTGCCGAAACAGCGGCAACCAACGTCGCTACAAACCTGACGTACTTCGCCGAATAGCTGTTATCAAAGCAGCTCAAGCAATGGGGATAACACTGGATGAAATTAAAAACACCCTTGCCACTTTGCCCGAAAATCGCACTCCTACAAAACAAGATTGGTCAGCGCTTTCAAAGCGATGGCAAGCACAGCTAGACGAACGCATTGCTTATATGCAACGTTTACGAGACAAAGTAAATAGTTGTATTGGTTGTGGCTGCCTATCGCTTAAAAGCTGCCCTATTTATAATAAAGATGATCATTTAGGGGATAAACAAAGCGGTGCAGTATTGTTAAATAGGAGTAATTTATAAGTAGAAACTTCTGGCGTTACTACTTATTAGCCGCTTTAAAGCACACCAATAAATAGTAACAACCTATAATATATGTTTAATCTAAACCATTAAGACCGTCTCTAGCAGCGCGGTATAATGCTTTTACAGTGTCATCAAATACGCTTCTGATAAAGCTGTATGTTAGCTCAACCGTTTTTACAATTACTTTACCTACAAACGCTAGCATATGCCCTAACAAGCCCCACGTTTGAGCTGCAAACGAAGCTGAAGCCTGTGCTATTTCGGTTACAGTTCGCGACAGCATATCGTAAAATGTTAAGCTTGTACCAACGGCAGCTTGCGCCGCTACTGCGCTGTAATAACCAGCATCTTTTAATAACGTAATAAGCGCCGCGTTAAGCTTATCGGTCCACAGAGAGCCAAACGATGCTTGATTTCGGTCTTCAAATTTTAATCTTACAGGTGTACTTAAAAAGTGATTAGCTTTAACCGTTAAATTGTTCCAGTCGTTGCTGTTAGCAGTATTCATGTAACCTGGGCTACCCTTCAGTTTATGAGCAGCACCTTTAATACCTTGACCATTGTCTAAACGAATTTCTTGTCCATTATAAGGCGCATGAGAAAAAGGCCATAAAGGAACTTTTGTTACCGGATCTGCGCCATGAGTACAGCGGTATATTTTATCTAATCTTGATGTTGTCGCTCTCGAGAAAGGTTCTAAGCCAACACGAGGACAACCAAATGTATAAAGTTTAACTTCTAAACCATAAGTAGCTTTTATCCAGTCAGCAGTCAATGCAGCAAGTGCACCACCTAAACTATGTCCTACAACATGCACACAACCATTCACTTTATTTTTGAGATTATCAGCAACAAAATCCTTTAGAGCCTGCTTCATCGTATTAAATGTTTTATTAAACCCAGCATGTACCATACTGCCGTTTGCTCCACCGCTTAAACCAAAGTTTCCATCGGTTAAACCATCACGAAGAGAAGCAGTACCGCGTATTGTGATAACAGAGTCGCCTTCAAAATCACCTTTCCCATGCCCAACTAATGCAAAGCCAGTACTTAAATTAAGTAGGTGTGAAAAAAAGCCGCCAGATACACCTTGTATCGCATCTTCGCTAACTGAAAAACTAAAGTTTTTACGTAAAGAGGAATGCAAAAGCCCATTTATGAATTTAGTGCTTTTCATATCTTTGGCGTCATAGGCTAGAGATGCTAATTGAACAGCTTGGGTAGGTGTTAAAGTACTCATAAATTTCCCTTTAAATGATCATAAAAATTAAAGTTTACATGACGTATAAATTGCGTAGGTATGGCTAGTATCTTCTTCAATAGGTATATCGAATGTTTGAGGCTCTTTAGAGATCTCACACACTAAATTTGCAAGTAGCCTTTTTAATGTGTTGCTTTGTTCATGTAGAGTTACTCTAACTGCCCACAATACAACCCCTTCCGGCGTACCATTTTCTAGGTATATGTGCTGGATCAATGATCCATTATCAAACATATTTGAAGGCTTTGAGGTTTTAATTATTTTTTCAGCAAAAGAAAAATTTCCATTGCTGTCTGTAATTGTCTCGTCTAAGTATTCATCGCCATAGGTCAAAGATCTAATTACTTTAGTGTCTGCAACCGGCTGCCCTTCATTTAAAAGCTGCCCTTTAACAGGTGCTGATAAAACAAATTCCTGCTTATCAAAAAAGCCAAACATATTTGCAAAAGCCTGTGGTGTAGTAAAAATAACGGTAATAGACGCTATTACCAATAACAATTTTTTTAAACTTAATGATAACAAAGTAGCAATGCCTCCTAAGTCTATTTACTAGCAAATAACATAGGCTACTATTCAAAGTTAATATTTAAATAATAGTATTATAAAAATACATTTTTGAAGCATTTAAAAATAGGTTAAATTTCAGCCAGAAATTCATTCTTAATTAAATGTACCTAAATTGCAAATTATTTGTGATATGAGCACACTTTACTCACGAAAATCAAAGCATGCTTTTCAAGTAGTTATTTATTCCTTAGCTTTTTTTACATACGTATTAAGTTTCATTAAACCAGATTCAATCTCAAATTTTTGTACTTTGGGGCTTTTAAACTCAAAACTATTCGATATGTGCGTGTTTATCATCGTTGCCATGCTTTTAAATCCCTCTGGGGCATCAGCAACAAGCTCTGTAAGCATAGGCTCAATTAGTTTTTGATGTTCTTCTATCAATGTTAAGTCTTGATAAATTTCGTTAACGAGGTCAATTAAAGATTTTTGTTTTATTTCTTCCATTGTAATTTCTATTTAGCCTTTAGTTGCAAAGACCATTTATAGCTCCATCTAAGTAATTAATGCTCTATAGTAACTAATTGCACATAACTTTCAAGCCATTAAAAAGCAATAATAAATCAAGTTCACTCATTAATTACAAACAAAAGCTAAAAATCATCAATCTCAAAAAGTCGGTTCAGCTCAGGGCAAAAGCATGAAAATACATTTTTTCTATTTGATTGAATAGCTGCTTTTTAAAGCTGGGGCTTTTATATGCTTGTTAAAACTAGGAAGAGAAAACTAAATTAAACACCTAACTTAACTAAACAAAATTTAGATGAGTGTCACAGCTATTTTTATGCGACCTTTAACGGCTATTTATTTGCCTTTGTATCATCGTTTTCATCAAGATAGCGTTTATGCTTTTCAGCCTCTTTTACATTACCTAACTCTTGATATATTGAATGGAGCCTCTTGTGTGCTTTATTCATTCCATTTCTATACTGGTTGTTCAATCTATTTATGTATTCTTCATAAAGACTAATTGCTTTAGGGTAATCAACTGGTACAAAATTACCTGAGTAATAAATCCAAGCTAACGAAGAAATTGCTGATAGTTCTCCATTATCAGCGCGCCTTGTTGCTTCTGCTACATACCTAGAACCATCGCCTGTATGTACACCAATCAATCGTAAAGCTTGCCAGTCACCCATTTTGTAAGATTTTTCACACCAACTCTCAAGTTTATCTGGTGCGTACATAAGGCTCTTTCGACACTGCATCCCAACGACATTTTTCGATAATGTAGGATCATTTATATCATGTTCAGGAAAAAGAGGACTTGCATATGAATAAAAAAAACAGCTACATAAAAATAAAACGCTCAATACAAACTTTGTCATTTTATTGAACCATCTGAATTTAAAGTTTTTATAAATATCGAATTGATAAGTTTTAACAACAGCCATAAAAAGTAAGTTCCCTGCAAAAAGGTAGTATTTAAAAATGTGTTAACTTACAAGGGTTATCAACAGCGACTATTGTAATGCTAATTTTTGCTTTACTCTTTGGGTGATTAAAACTGCTTAATTAACGTATAAGGTGCATCGGCGGCTAGTCGTGTCACAATATAACTATAAGAAGAAGAATAACTTCCTCCTTTTACCGAATTTGACATACGCAAAATGATATCTTCAATACCATCTTGGTTATAATCGCCTTTCGCCATTATCGTTAACCTTTGAATACCGCCACTGTTGTCATAATACATCGCTTGGCCGTCATTTACAGGTTCCACTTTTTTAATGTGGCTCATTTCTTCCCAGCTACTCGCTTTTGCTAAGCGACGCTCATCATCATTCGAAATAATTAAGGCGAGCTCAGACGGCATTTGTTTCGGTAATGCTAAACCGTGCTTAAATGAGCTTAAAAAGCTTTCTTTTGAAGGCGTTAACAGCCCCATATCGTGCCAAGTCGAACACGTTTTTTTAAATGTCTTTAGTATAGATTTAGTCTGATAACTTGTACTTTTATAGTTTTCCATCGTCGCTTTAGACAATGTTTTACAGCTATTAACATCCATATCAGGCTTACCATTAAGAGTAAGTACTTCTGTAAAATACCATTGTTTATCCAATAGCATATTAACCTGCTCTAAACTGTCAGAGGTTATTGGGTCTATAAACAATCCTCTAGTATTGCTCTTTAGGTTATATGTGGGCGCTATTTCATTGCCTGCAATATTCGCACATGCTGTGCTCAATATAATAGTTAAAGCGAGTAACAGTGTATTTTTAATCATTTTGCGCTCAAAAGTAAGTTGCGGACATAAGTATTACGCTCAGCCGATACGTCTTTCCTATTTGATTCAATAGCCGCTTTTTTAACACTGTGAGCTTTCATGTGCCTGTAAAATTAGGGGAAGTGTCTTTAAGTTTAGGCATCCCTAAATTAAATATTGCTGGCATCAAAGCGTCTTCTCTTTAGTGCCATGTTGTTTAAGTACATCTTGTTAGCAGCAAATCAACACCCACAATTAAAAGTGGGTGTTAATGTTATTTTTCTTAAAAAATTAAAACTGCTTAATTAACGTATAAGGTGCATCGGCAGCTAGTCGTGTTACCACATAGCCATAAGTAGAGCCGTAACTTCCACCTTCTACACCATTGATCATATACAAGACCATATCTTCAATGCCGTCGTTGTTATAATCGCCTTTTGCCATAACTGTTAAACTTTGAATACCGCCGGCGTTATCATAATAAATAGCTTGGTCTTTATTTAATGGCTCTACCTTTTTAACATGACTCATTTCTTCCCAGTTATTTGCTTTTGCTAAATTACGCTCATCATCTTTTGAAATAATTAAAGACAGCTCTGGAGGCATTTTCTTTGGTAAATTCAAGTTATGTTCAAAGTCTCTTAAATACGAAACATCTGAAAAAGTTAGTTTACTCATAATTCGCCATGTCTCACACGTGAGTTTTCTTGCATTTGTAACTTCTTGTTCAGAGTATATAAAAGCTCGATATCCATTTTTTATTTTTTCTGTTAATGCTTCACATGTTTCAACTTCCTCATACTTGCCCTCAGATGATTTCAACTCAAATTCATAAGACCATGTTTTTGTGTCTAAGTTTGAGAAATCTTTAGCTTGCGTTAAACTAATTTGCTCATCAAAAAAAGCATATGTGCTATTTTTTTTTATAAATGTAGGTTCTATTTTTGAGGTGGCAACACAACCAAAGCTCAAGCTGATTAGAATAGATATATATAAAGTCTTCATTTATTTTCCTAATAAGTTTTTAACATAAGTATTTCTTTCAGCACTAACATCCGTTCGTGAACATTCAAGTGCTGCTTTTTCAAAATCATTTGCCTTAATGTGACGATTAAAATTAGGAAAACGGTTAATTAGCCTAGGGCGTGTTGATCTTTGCGGTATAAAAAACAAACAGCATGAGGATGAGGTATAATTGAATTCGCTAAAAAACGTTACACCGAACCCTCATGCCAAGATTAATGTTAACAGACGCGACATGGAA
>NZ_JADYXF010000075.1:0-11889 GCF_015864385.1 Pseudoalteromonas sp. SWXJZ94C | reverse complement strand
TCAGCTCATGACCCACTTTAAAGAAGCCCACTTAGCTCACCAGTCTCAGCAATAGCGCGATAATAAGCAGCTTGAGAATGATTATGCTGTATTTATACTGTGGCTCTCCACTGCTGTGGGCACTAAAGCATTATACTGCTGTGGGCACTAAAGCATTATACTGCGTAGCTCACATGCTTAACATTGTAGAAAAGTGAATGTATGGGTGAATAATACACAGCTCAAGGCATACATTCCTATTAATACTCATTCATTTTACTAAAGTGTTTACGACTAGAAGGAGGCATAGCCAAATATAGCATGCTTACATAGCCTCTATCATCCTACTTAAAAAGCACATAAAGCCAGAAGCTAAATAAATTCCCTTTAAATATCGAGAATTTTTGAAGATGGATTACCCGTTACAACTGTATGATACAGCATCGATTTTATTGAAGGTTTAATATATGAAAGCTATATATTAAAACCGTATCTTGTGATTAGATAACTTAACTATTGTTATAATTTGCTTTCGCTATTTTTGATATCCTAAATTTAAACATCAATAGATATGTTGTATGTGTTTAAAATAATGGGAAAGAATAGAAGTTGAGAGATTAAGTTTATATTGACTGAAGGTGAAATGATTTATATATACATTTCATTAACTTTTCTTGTTTATTAACGGTATGAATACTAAGATGAATTCATTAATTAAGAATAAAAATAATTACTGCGAGGGCGTCCTTAAATGAACTATCAACCCTTTATAGATGACTCAGCGTCACTAATAGAGTTTACTCGTATTTATCTGGCACTTTTTTATACTTTTGTTGCTGGATTTTATACATATCGCATTATCTCTAAAAATAAAAACACGCCATCAGGTGTTATTTTTCCGGGTCAACAGTTTTGTGCTAGTTGGTGGAATCATATGGCATTTAAGTTCTTTAGAGCAGCTATTTGGTTGGTGTGTGTTGTTAGGTTATTTATTCCGGATATAGACCGCTATTTAATATTATTCGAGCCATTGAATGGTTGGCCTGGTGTTATGTTTGGCAATATATTATTAAGTGCGGGTTTTATATTAAGCATGTTCGTGCATTTTAATATGGCTTCTCTTTGGCGTTCAGGAATCGATCCTAATGGACCTAAAGAACTTAAAACAACAGGCCTTTATGAATACTCTCGAAATCCGATGTATTTAGGTGTAGCAGCGGCACAAATTGGTTTCTTTTTAGCACTTCCTTGTGTATTTAGTTTAATTTGCTTACTTGTTGGGTTAGTTGCATTATTTAGACAAACTCAAGTCGAGGAGGCACACTTGAGTAAATGTTTTACTGAACAGTATGATCAATATAAGGCATTAGTACCGCGATGGTTGTAGTTTATTTTTGACTATAAATATTACATGTAGTTGTTTTCAAAGTTAACGAAAGGCATGTAAAACTAAGTTAATTTATATTAGAGTCTTTGATTTTATATGCTGCTTAATAAACGCTTTTTTATCTATTGGTTTAGAAAATATATAACCTTGGATGTAATCGCATGCTAATTCTTTCAATAATAGATATTGATATGTTGTTTCAACCCCTTCTGCAACGACTTTTACATTTAGGTTATGTGCCATAGTAATAATTGCTTTAACAAGTGCGATACTGTTCTCGTTGGTTTCTATATCTTTAATAAATGTCCGGTCAATTTTGAGTATGTCTATATCTAGACGTTGAAGGTAGGCTAGAGATGAGTAGCCGACACCAAAATCATCAATGGCAATATCTATGTTTATCTCGTTTAACCTTTTTAATTGATGCTGTATTGAAGAATCTGGATCCATTAAAGAGTTTTCAGTTACCTCAATTAAAATAGTGTGCGCAGGTAATTTATATTGCTTACTTGCTTTGATCCATTGATCAACCCAATCTCCGGCACGATCAATTTCGAGAGGGGAAGTATTCACGCTTATTTGAATAGGAGTTTCAGATAGCTTATTAAATTGTACTGTATCGCGTATTGCTTGTGATTTTACCCAGTGACCAATATCACTAATTAAACCATTTTTTTCGGCTACAGGTATAAAGCTGTTTGGAGTAATTAAGCCACGTTCTGGGTGATTCCAACGAATTAAGGCTTCCGCTTTTTGTACTGTTATACCATCAATCGAAAAAATTGGCTGATAGTACAGTTCAAATTGGTTTTCACTGATCGCAATTTTAATTTCCTCAATTAAGCGACGTTTTTCAATAGCCTGTTCTTCAATCACATATGAGAAAAATTCATAGCGATTACGTCCTTTCTTTTTAGATAAATACATAGCTTGATCGGCGCGCTTTACTAACTCTTCAACGGTTAACCCATCTGCAGGATAAAAAGTTAAGCCTATACTTGCTGTAACATTTACTTGCTCTTCTTTTATCTGAATACATTGCATTAGACTATGCTGAACTGCATCAGCTATTTTTGCTGCTGCAACAGGATCGTTTACACCCTCTAGAATAAGTGTAAATTCATCACCACCTAAACGTGCAACCGTATCTTGTTTTGAAATGCATTTCTGTAATCGCTCTGCAACTTGGTGTAATAGTAAGTCGCCATAATCGTGACCAAGGCTATCATTTATTTCTTTAAACCCATCTAAATCGATAAAGATGAGTGCAAACTTCATGTTTTTTGTAGCAACTAAGTTTTGAATTTTTTCATAAAAATAGCGTCTATTTGGCAGATCGGTAAGTCCATCTTGGTATGCATATTGATGTAATTGAATATTTGCATTTTCAAGTTCTTTGGTTCGAAGCCGCACTTGATTTTCAAGTGAGCTTTCTCGCTGCTCTATAGTAGAAAGCATGTCGTTAAAGCATGTTGTAAGCTGACCTACTTCATCTTTAGATAGTTGTTTGGCACGTAAACTGTAATTATTTGATTTGGTAACTTTGTCAGCTATTTGTGCTAAATGTAGTATTGGGTTTAAAAAACGACGCCTAAGTGATAATGATAAAAGTAGGCTCACAGCGAATGTAAAACACATTAATATAGTAATAAATTTAGTATAAAAGACTGTTCTATCATTTAGATAGCTATCATTAGCTTGTATCTTAATTTCGCCATAATAATGTAAATCTAGAGTAAGAGCGGTAGTTACTTCAATGCTATGTCCGTCATATTCAAAAAAGTCAGGGGAGAGGGCAATTGCAAGCTGTTGACCGACCTTATTATTTACAACTACAGATATTATGTCCGAGCGAGTAAGTATTGGGTTAATTAACTCTTGTATAGCTTCGGTATCATCGAACATTAGTGCCGTTGTTATATTCGGTGATATCATTTTTGATAATGAATCCAAGCTTTGTATTTGCTCTTCTTTAGCACTCGTAACTTCATAAGCACTAAATACAATCGTAACAGTTGCGCTAGATACTAATGCAACGCTCATTAAAATGAATAAAAGTTTTTTATTCATCGTATTTAATGAAAATACTTTTTTCATTATTTTACCTATTCACAACGCGGGCGAGGCGTAAGACTTTTGAGCTCATAGTAATACCTGAATCTTTAAGCTTTTGTGGGTCTATCTCAAAACGAATTTTACCGCTGGAAAGAAAAAATCTAATATGTCCTCCGCTTTTAATAAATTCTGCACTTTCACCCACAATCATAATGTTGTGATAAGACGTAAGCTGTGATTTTTGCCAATCGGTAATAGTATCAGACGTAATAAAAAGTATATTACATGGTTCGAGAGACACTTCATTAAGTACCACGTGTAAACTTTGTAGAGGTGAATGTTTAATTGTACGATTCTTTAAAGCAACATTCGCAGCATAAATAAAACTTTTATCAGGGCTGCATATCGTAAAGTATTCACTTTCATTTAATTGGACAGGCCATTGACCAAAGCGGGCAAAGTTATATAAAAAGCCTGCTTTTAACATATACTCTTTTTCCATAGCACTGCTGTTCGTACTAAATAAAAGTACAAA
Organism: Pseudoalteromonas sp. SWXJZ94C; assembly: GCF_015864385.1. NCBI lineage: Bacteria > Pseudomonadati > Pseudomonadota > Gammaproteobacteria > Alteromonadales > Pseudoalteromonadaceae > Pseudoalteromonas > Pseudoalteromonas sp. SWXJZ94C. The sequence goes on along the minus strand of NZ_JADYXF010000075.1, from coordinate 7,933 downwards.
TGTAATTGTTAAACTATGCAGCAGACCTTTAAATTTAAGCATTTTATTAACTTAAAACTTTATTGTTATTGTAAACGTAATACATTCATCAATGTAATTAGGTATTGTATAAGTTTCGCGTGTATTATTATATTCAATATGAGAACCAGCAAACAAGTTTTTGCCCGAAAGAGCTGCCGCCCAAGTATGATTGATTTGCCAATTCCAAGTTAAGTCTAATGCTGTATAGTTGTCGGCTTCATATGCATCTGAGTTTTCTACACGTAATGCTGTAAAAATGGTGTGATCAGTAAATAGCGTATAATTTGCTTTTGCGAATAACTGTCTATTTGATGAGTCAAAGCCAATAGACGGGGCTGTGCCTTCAGGTAAGTTGTAATCGATATTTGTGTAACTATAACCAAGCTCTGTACTAAGAGAATCAATTGGTTGCCAAGATAAAACAATATCAAACCCCTTAGTTGTCGTTTCTCCAACTGAGACAAGATCGAAGTTAATCTCTGTTGTTGTTAATGACTGAGCAGCTTGTTCAAATTGCCCAGCTTGAAAAAACGCGACTGCAGGTAGAAACTGCTCAAACTGTGTGTTTAATTTAATAGCGGCAACATCTGTTGCGTCAGTATGATAAGCAGAAAAATCTAATGCCCAATCATTGTTGGTAAAACGATAGCCTAATTCATAAGATATATAATTTTCGGACTTTACTTTATCGTTGCCATTTAGAAAAGTTGCAATCCGATAATCATCAATTACAGGTATATCTGTTTTAACCCCAATAATATCTATTATTTTGGTACCGTTAACTTTAAAATTATCGTTAAACTCTATTAAAGTAGGAGTACGTACACTTCGCGATATAGCCCCCCAAGTTAAATGATTTTCAATGGGTTTATATACTAACCTTGCTGACGGTTGGTTTTCCCACCCAGTTAAGTCGTTATGATCTAATTTAGTTCCAATAATAAAGTCGAGTGTATTGGGTACAAAATTATATTGCGCCTGAACAAGCCCACCATATTGCCTAAGGTTATCTAAGTCTTTGTCACTATCTAAAAACACACTTTCAGCAAACGAAATCGCATTATATCGGTAGTTCAATCCCCAATCTAATTGTAATGATTGGTATATAAAATTCATTTGATAATCAATATCTAACGATTCAAAATTTTCTTTTATATATGTTTGATCACCATTTTGTTTAAGCCAAGAGACTTGCAGCATTTGATTTGCATTTGTAGATATTCGATTCTCGATACGGGCCATCATACGCGAATCGGTGCGTTTTAAATCATCAGAAAAAGAAATGTTTGTGTTAGTTTCATCAACAACACCGCGATAGTTTTGTCCCAGCTTAGAATGCGTAACATCCCCCTGAAACAATGCAGACCATTCATCACTTGGAGTGAAATCAGCTCTTAAACCAAATGAGTGCTGTTTAGTTGTATCATTAGGGGTAAGCGAAATTCCTTTTTTTGAAGCATTTGAGTTTTTAATATGACCATAAACTCTGTAACTACCTTTATTACTAATATCGCCACCATAGCGTAAGTTAGCATCTGTGTTTATTTGATTACCCGTTGTCGCGTTTGCGTATCCACCGCGAGTATCAATACTATTTTTTGTAATAATATTTATAACGCCATTGTTTGCGTTACTGCCCCATAAAAGTCCGCCTTGTCCACGAATCACCTCTATGCGTTCAATATCATACAACGGTACGTTAAGGGTTTCCCAGTAAACGGCTGCGAACTTTGGAGTGTACAAGCTCTGACCATCAATCATTACTAATAGCTTGCTAGAAAAACGAGATGCTACACCTCGAGAAGATATAGCCCACTGATTATTGTCCAATTGTCTAACAATAAGTCCAGGTACCATTTTCAGCGCTTCAGGTACTGATGTAGCACCTGAGCTAGTAATTTGCTCTTTGCCTAAAACATAAATAGAAGAAGCGGTATCAAAAGCTGATTGCGTTCTTTTCATTGCAGAAGTGACCTGCACATCCATTCCCATTAGAGCATCAAGATCGAGATCTTCGTCTTCAAATGGAGCGGCCGCAATAAACGGAGAAATAAAAAGTAATGGCCACAAAAAGTGTTGTGATGTTTTCACCGACGCGTCTCCCGCACAATATAAAAATCAAAAACAGTGATTGTTTTTATAAAACATGTGTTATCACACAACATTAACATATGTTTATAGTGTGAAAGCATTTTATATGATGAATAGTATAAATATTTTTGTATTAGATAAAAATTTATACTTATTAGATTCAAATAATTAAGTATGTAGCATAGTATATTTAGGTACATCTGCAATTGCGTACCTAAAAAAGTTAAAAGTAAACTTTATAAAATAGCTAAATACTGCAACATTAAATTTATTTATTGTAGCGACGTTAAATTTTTAGTGTGAAAAAGATTTTTATTAGTCAAAACTACGTTCTATTTCGCTAGAGCATTATTTTCCTTTGCTTTTTTTATAAGTATACCGAATACTAAAATTAGCTTCATTTGCTTTTAAGGCAAGCAAAGTATGACAAAAAATGAGTTTATAAATTTAGAAGACGTGCTCAATTTAATGCTCGACGCGGTATGTGTTGTTGATAAGCAAGGTACCTTTGTTTTTGTTAGCGCTGCATTTGAGCAAATTTTTGGGTATAAAGCAGATGAAGTTGTCGGGGAAAAGATGATTAATTATGTTTACGAAAGTGACCATCATAAAACATATAATGCTGTTGATTCATTGTTATCTGGAGAAGTAATAAATCCACGATTTGAAAACCGCTGGCTCAGAAAAGATGGGGAAGTAGTAAATATATTATGGTCTGTTCGCTGGTCAGAAGAACATCAAGTTAGAGTGGCGGTCGCACACGATATTACCGAACGTAAAAAAATGGAAGAACAGCTTTATTATATTGCTAGGCATGATGCACTTACAGAGTTACCAAATCGTTCGTTATTAATGGAGCGGCTACAGAAAGCAATTATAAAAGCACAAAAAGAGAACTCATTTTTTTCATTGTTATTTATAGATATTGATGGTTTTAAAGCGGTAAATGATACTTATGGGCATGACGTTGGTGATAAACTTTTACATAGTATTGCACTACGACTCAATAGTGTAACGAGGGAATGTGACACCGTAGGGCGTTTAGGTGGGGATGAATTTTTGATTATTTTAGATAATCTAAATTCACCAAGTGAAGCCAACATAATAAAACGCAAAATTCTCGCACAATTTAAAATGGTATTTAAATTTGATGATGTTTATTTAAACATTTCGCCAAGTATTGGAATTGCTAATTACCCTGATAATGGTGAAACTGACCATCAACTAATTAAGCATGCTGATCAAGCAATGTATAAAATTAAAAAATCAGGCGAAAATAAAGCGACTTATTCAACAAACTAATTTTTTATTACTGCATAAAATTTTAGTAAAAAAGCCAGCGAATACATGCACTTTACTTACTTACCGATAAAAATATAGCCGAAAAAATCACTTTTAAAACAATAATTGGATTACAGAATAGTTGGTTTTTTCTTTTTTTAAGTAACGATTAGTTAAATTGAAGGGAATATATACAGCACCTTTAATATTACTTATTAATCCGATTATTTAGATACAACAATATTGGCTTATAGGGACAAAATAATTTAATCTGGCCGTATAAACAATTATTGAATTATCTGCCTTATGAGTCTTATTTTATCTCTTGCTTTAGCAAGTATTCCCGCATTACCAGAGCCCGTAGCTAATAACGCAGTTGCAAAAGTATCAATACAAAACCAAACCTACTTTTTAAGTTTTATGGGTTTGGGTCACGACAAAAAGCATTCATCAGTACACAATAAAGTATGGGCACTTAAATTAGGTGATTCACAATGGCAAGCTAAAACGGGTGTGCCTTCGAGTTTGCCAATAAAAGGGCGGTTAGCAAGTACTGCTGTTGGCTTAGGTGAATATGCATATGTATTTGGTGGTTATACAGTAGCAAGCGATCATACAGAAACATCAAGTCCTGACGTATACAAATACGATGTAATAAATGACACCTACAGCCAATTAGCTAATATGCCAGTGCCGGTTGATGATAGTGTTGCCCTTAGTTATAAACAACGTTACATATACTTAATTAGTGGTTGGCATAACGACGGTAACGTAAACTTAGTCCAAGTTTATGACACGCAAAATAATACATGGCAACAAGCTTCACCATTTTTAGGGCAACCAGTATTTGGTCAAGCAGCAGCTATTAACGGCAATACAATTGTTATTTGTGATGGCGTTAAAACACAAGCAAATCCAGATTCACGTCGTTCGTTTGCAGGTGTTGCGCAGTGTTTAAAAGGTACTATAGACGAAACTAATCCGTTAAAAATAGATTGGCGTACATTGCCACACCCAACAGGGACTGCACATTACAGAATGGCAGCCACCAGCTATAACGGTAATATTTATATGTTAGCGGGTTCTAATAATCCTTATAACTACAGTGGTATTGGTTATGACGGAAAACCTGCACCAGCCAGTAATCATGTTTGGCGTTTTAATATTGAAAAAAATAAATGGCAAATTTTATCAGTCCTTAAAGTAGCAAGTATGGATCACCGTGGTTTACTTGAGAATCAAGGTGTTTTATATCGAATTGGTGGCATGAATAACACACAACAAGTAAGTGCTGACGTACTGGGGTATGAGGTAGAAAAATGAGCACATTATATATTACTGGAGCCGGAGTAAGTGCTGCTAGTGGCATTCCTACTTTTAGAGGTGAAGATGGTTATTGGACTATTGGCAGCAAAAACTATACCCCAATAGAAATGGCCACGCGTGCTATGTATAAGCGTGCCCCAATGGAGTTTTTAGCATGGTATTACCATCGTTTTGCAACGTACCGAAATCATGGTCCTAACGATGTACACCACTGGCTAAGTGATAAAAGCTTAATTACTCAAAATATAGATGGGCTTGATGGTAAAGCGGGTAATAAAAATTATATTGCTATTCATGGAAGGCTCGATCAAATGACGCTATTTCATGAGCAAGGCGATGATGTTACTCCATTTACTACACCGTGGGATAAGGTTGACGAAAGCAATTTACATGAATCGTTATTTGACGTGTTTAACATTCAAAGTCAGGTACCAATAATCAATCGCTCTTATAAGCCATTTGTTTTATTATTTGATGAATATTACACCGAGTTATATCGTATCAGTGAAGCTCAACAACGTATGAATGAAGCTGAAAAAATCGTATTTATGGGTACATCTTTTAGCGTTAACATTACACAAATGGCATTAGATATCGCGCGTAATAACAATATTGAAATAGAAGTGGTAGATCCAGAGCCAACTCATGTTTTACACCCCAATGTAAGTTATAAAAAAATGACGGCGTTGGAATACATTCAAAATAACTAAAATAGAGCGCGTTGTAAGTATTTGACGCGCTATTTATATTTTATTTACAATTTTGTAGACCTTTTATCTATTCAACTATGTATGTTGTTCTATAATCTTAATGAATAAAAGCAATTGCTTTATAAAAAACATAACAATATTGAAGAGATATAAATGAGTGATTTAACTGCAATAGCCAATTTATCAATATTATTAGTAGAACCTTCCGATGTTCAACAAAAACTAATTATAAAATCGCTGACCCAGTGCAGTGTAAACCAAATTGAAACCGCTACTACACAAGCACAAGCTTTGGCTATGCTTGAAAGGTATCAACCTGATTTAGTGATTAGCAGTATGTACTTTGCTGATGGCACCGCAGACTCGCTACTACAAAAAATCAGATCAACTGCGAGTACCGAAAACCAAGCATTTATGTTGGTGTCGACTGAGCGCAATAAAAAATATCTTGAGCAATTAAGACAGTCGGGGGTATTAGCTATATTACCAAAACCTTTTAGTGCTAAAGCGATTACACGCGCGCTAAAAGCGACCTTAGATATAATTACTGAAGAAGAAGTTGAGCTAGAACATTTTGATGTAACATTATTACGAGTTTTAGTCGTTGATGACAGTCGCTTTGCACGCAAGCATATTATTCGTGTACTTGCTGGTATGGGAATACCGGCACCCGTTGAGGCTGAGAATGGTAAAGAAGCGATTGAATATTTAAATGAGCAGTCGTTCGATTTAATCGTAACTGATTACAATATGCCAGAGATGGATGGAAAAGAACTAACCGAAACAGTTAGGCGTTCAAATAGTTACTCACATATTCCTATTTTAATGGTTAGCTCTGAGGCAAACGAAACACACTTAGCTAACATTGCGCAAGCAGGCGTTGACGCTATTTGCGACAAACCGTTTGAGCCAGCAACCGTAAAAGATTTACTGTTTAAAATAATGTCTTAAATTATTAAGTCTAACGCAAACAATAAAAGCTTATTAGCCTAAGCAGATAAAACTAAAGCAGCGCTTATTAAAAGTGGCTGCTTTTTTATTATTAATGACTAGGTGCACTATAAAAACCAAATGCCACAAAACATAATATAGTCTCAATAGCGGTATCAAATATGCGCCTTGTTATTAAGCTATAGCTGCCCTAATCTATAAATAAGTAATGCGGTTTTTTTGATATTTTTATCAAGGCTGGTTAAATCAGCCGTTTCATTTTTAGTGTGCGCGCCGCTGCCCATTAAGCCTAAACCATCAAGTGCCATATCAACATGGTTTGCTGCAAACGAAATATCAGCTGCGCCGGCATTTCGTGGATTGGCAGCTGCCACTTTGTTGTAACCTAAATCGTGACTAGCATCGCTATACATTTCCAATAATTTTTGATTACCCTCAGTGAGTGCCATTGGTGGGTAACCATCTTCAAAAATAAGCTCTGCTTTACTGCCATTTAAACTATTGCTAGTGATGAGTTGCATTGATCTTTTTGCATTTTCTAATTGTTTAGGCGAAAGCGCACGTAAATCACCAGCAACATGTACTTTTTGAGCAATAACATTACTTTTACCAAAGGCAGTTGCCGAAGAGTTTTTACTATTGTAGTCAGCAGTCGTACCGCCAACAATTAAGCCAGGGTTAAACGTTAAATTAGGCTGTGTAGCAAGTTGTTCTCTAAAGCTATTTAAAATGCGTGATGCCTCGTAAATAGCACCATAACCTACATTTTCATTAAATATTTGTGATGAATGTGCAGCGTTTGCGTCTACAGTTAATGTCCAACCTGTATAACCTCGGCGCGCCGCCATCGCTGTTTTAATATTGTTATCACCATTTTCATAACCTAAGGCTATGTCTGCCCAAATAGCGGCATCAACAATAGCTTGTTTAGATAAACTAAGCGGGCGACCGCTGCTTTCTTCATCGCCAGTAAGTAATACTTTTATGCTCACGTTTTCAAGTAAATTAAGGGATTGTAAGCTTTTAAGGGCGGTAATTATTATCGTGTTACCGCCTTTCATATCGGCAACACCAGGACCACTGGCTGTATCGGCATCAAGCTGTTTGTAAGTGGTAAAGTCATCGTGCTTGGCAAATACTGTATCTAGATGGCCGATCATCAGTATTTTTATTGCATCGGGGTTTTTACTCTCATATGTTGCTAATACATGCCCAGCACGATTAAATGCACTGCCATCAAGCCACTCCACTTCAAAACCAATGGCTGCTAATTGCTTACTTGTAAGCTCGCCTACTTTTTTTACGCCTTCTATATTAAGTGATCCGCTATTAATATTTACAGCTTGTTCTATTTCTTGCAGTGCCTGGGGAGTATTTTTATCGACTTGCTCTACAATGTCGCGCTCATTTTTATCTAAAGCGGCATCATAGGTTGGATCTTAAGGAATAAAACTTGAAAACATGCTCTGAATTTGATCTGATAGTAATCGCCAAACCACTATCTATCCCAAAAGCAGAGCATGAATAAATATAATACTGAGTTAAACAAAATA
>NZ_JADYXF010000074.1:0-11963 GCF_015864385.1 Pseudoalteromonas sp. SWXJZ94C | reverse complement strand
AATAGGGGGAAGTCCCAATGACAAGTGTGGCAATTATGCTAGAGGTTGCTAGCTCCGCGTAGCGGCTTTGTTCAACACTTTATTGAACACCACTTTGGGGGTTTATAACACCCCAAAACGGCGTATATTACATAGCTCAATAATTCCACTAAATAACGCCAATGTAAACAAGTAATTACGTATGTTATAAAATGATCGTTGTTAAAATACACCAAAACGACTTTTAATAATGTTATTGGACAAAACACAAAAACTGTCTATACACAGTGCGTATTTGAGGTTGAATATCATTTATGAAATCTCTGTTTCTAACCATGATTAAATATTATATGTATAACAAGCGCTGTACAAAAAGCACTATTGAAGCTTATCTATTTTAAATAGCTGCCTATATCCGCTTTAATAATATGCAACACCCTAGTTCTATGGGAGATACTAAAGCGGAGTTATATTTAAACCATTTAGTGAACTCGCAAAATATAGCGCAAGGTACACAAGCCAACGCATTGAATGCGCTAAGTTTTCTATATAAATAAATCATCAAGAAACCCCTCTCATTATCATTCGATTTTGTAAAAAATGAACGATCGAGAAAATTACCTATTGTTCTTACACAAACAGAAATTTCAGCACTATTTAAACACTGTATTACAAAATATTATTTACCCTGTGGTTTTTTTATGGTCGTGGTATGTGATTAAAAATCAAATTAGACAGCCACTTTAATTTAACAAATAAAACGATGCCACTAAATTTACTTTTTGGTTAAGCGTTCATCTATTTTTATGCCGTCACTCGCACACCACCCATTAAAGTAAGTCTCTATTACTACTAAACCCCTATTGCACGCATAAAAAATAAACCTGTCACTGTTCTAAAATTTTAAATAACTTAGTGATAGTAATCGCTTAAGTAATTTGTTAAAAAAGGTATAAATTTAAGCAAGCAGATCTCTTAATATGCACAGGATAATATGCGTTCAATTCAACTTTTAGGTTTAATCTGCTCACTTGCCGCATTTACTTTGTTATATTGGACGTTAGCGCCAATAACATCACAAAGTAGCGGACCAGCTACGAGTGCATCAGGCTTAGTTTTAATGTTTTTTTTTGCACCGCTGCTTGGATTTTCCGCCTTATTACAAATCCCATCTTCATTAGCATTAATAAATAAAAAATTGCGTACCAGTAGTTATTTCTCAGGTAAGTTTTGGTACTGCGTTTGGGGTTTAAATAGTTGCTTATCTTTAGGCTATCTTACAGCCACTGTTTATTTAGCTTATATTTATCAAGGTAAATAACCCTAAAATCCATCCTAACCTTTGCGACATTGTTTATTAAGCACTCTAATTAAGTGTTTCGATAGCTCCTCATAACATGGGTAAAGTATTGTAAATTCTATGAATATACTCAAATAGATTTGTATAGTGCGCAATATACAAGGTCATTATATCTCGATAAAAGGTCATGTTTACTATGAAAAAACTTATCGTTGCGCTAATAATATTAGGTTGCGAGTTATTGACTGTAGCCAATGCTGCAGAGCAATTAACGGCTACTATTATTGGGTCAGGTTCACCCATTTATAATGAGAACCGAGCGAGTGCAAGCACGTTAATTTCGCTAGGTGACACACATATTTTGGTTGATATGGGAAACGGCACGCAAGCCAACTTAAATAAATTAGGCTTTAATGCTAAAAATATATCAGCACTATTTTTAACCCATCATCATCTTGATCATAACGAAGAATTTGTTCCTATGTTTATTGGCTCTCTTTTAGGTCAGGATAACTTCACTATTATGGGTCCGCCTAATACCGTTAAGCTCACAGAGTTAAATTTAGAGCTATACAACGAAGACATTTCATATCGTTTAAGCAAAACAAACCGCACACTTGATGAGCGTAAAAATGCGTTTGAAGTAAAAGATTTAAAGGGTGGTGAGTCGTTTAAAATAGACGATATTGTTGTGACTACACTCAAAGTACCCCATACAATTTATACTATTGCCTACCGATTTGATTATAAAGGGCAGTCTATCGTTATTACTGGTGACCTTACTTATTCTGACAAACTACCTACATTTGCTAAAAATGCCGATTATATGATCATTGATTCGGGCGGCATGATAATGAAAGACGGACGCCGTAAAAATAAAAGCGGCAATAAGTCGTCTCAAAGTCGAGAAAATAAAAAGCCCAAAGGAAATGCGCATCTAAACCTAGCTGACTCAAGCTCTATGGCTAATAAAGCGAACGTTAAAAATTTGGTATACACCCATTTTAATTCAACGGTTGTTGATACCGTAGCAAGCATGAAAGAAATTCAAAAAAATTACAGCGGCAATGTAATTTTTGGTGAAGATTTAATGGAGCTAAAAAATACGCCTCAAACTACTTCTCCTAAAGTAGCAAACAACTATACCATTGTTGATACTAACCAAAGAGTTGCTTATAGCAACAATGACGTTATTGAATTACCGCAAAGCGACGATGCTTTTTTTGGTCAAGATGCGAATTACATTATTAATCCGCCTTCGTACACTGATAATCATAACGGCGCAGTTACCGATAATGTAACGGGATTAACCTGGCAACAAGAGATGGGTAGTAAACTGTCTTTTGAAGAAGCACTAAAAAAAGTTAATAGTGTAAAATTAGGTGGCTTCAGCGACTGGCGAATACCGACTATTAAAGAGCTTTATTCTTTAATTGAATTTTCTGGCAGCGTGAAAGGAGATAAAGCGCTTTATCCTTTTATAGACACCAATTACTTTAATCAGCCTATTGGTAACACAAGTGCAGGGGAGCGAGAAATAGACGCGCAAACGTGGTCAAGCACCGAATACGTTGCTAAGACCATGAAAAGCGATGACACTGTTTTTGGCGTAAATTTTGTTGATGGCCGCATTAAAGGCTACCCAAAATATAATCCGCGCACTCAAGAGCCTAACAAAATGTACTTTAGGTTTGTTAGAGGAAACACTGATTACGGAAAAAACGATTTTGTTGATAAGAGTAACGGCACTATTTTAGATACCGCTACAGGATTAACGTGGCAAAAAGCCGACAGTAACAAGGGTCTAAATTGGCAACAAGCACTGCAATATGCTGAGCAGTCAACTTTAGGCGGTTATAACGATTGGCGCTTACCCAATGCCAAAGAGCTGCAAAGTATTGTTGATTATACTCGCTCGCCAGCTACATCTGATTCTGCTGCAATAAATCCTATTTTTGAAACATCATCAATTATAAATGAAGCCGGTGAAAAAGATTACTCATACTATTGGAGCTCTACAACTCACCTTGATGGTCCGGTGCCAGAAGAGGGCGCGGTATATATTGCTTTTGGTAAAGCTCTGGGTGAAATGCGCGGCATAACACTTGATGTGCACGGCGCGGGCTCTCAACGCAGCGATCCTAAAGTAGGAGAACCTACATCGAGAGGTCCGCAAGGCGATTTAATTCGAGTGAATAATTATGTTCGTATGGTAAGAGGCGGCGTAGTTGATGCAGCAACAGGAACCTTGTTAGAGAGTAAAAGTGAATACGCTGATATTAGCTTAACCCAAACAAACAACTCTCAAAAATCTCAAGCAACACCAGCGAATAAAAACAGTAATTTTATTAAACGATTTGATAAAAATAATGATGGAAAAGTAGAACGTTCAGAATTTAAGGCTTCGGATCAACGCTTTAAACACCTCGACAAAAACCAAGATGGATACATAAGCGCAAATGAAGCGCCAACAGGTCCTCCAAAAAAAGATCGTTAAAGTTATTTTATTAAATATAAAAGTGAAGCTAATCGAAAAAGGTCGCAGTAAATATACTGCGACCTTTTAGACTTAATATTTAACTCACCTAAACTTAGTAAGCGCCAGCGCTGTAAATAAGCTCGTAGCTGTGGCTATAAATCTCTAAAATATTACCAAACGGGTCTTCCATGTAGATCATGCGGTATGGTTTTTCTCCTGGGTAGTAATAACGTGGTGCTTCCATACGTTTTTTACCGCCGGCTTCTACTATACGCTCCGCTAAGCCTTCTACATCTGGGTCTTGAACACAAAAGTGAAAGATGCCTGTTTTCCAGTATTCAAAGTTGTTTTTTGGGTTTTCTTGGTTTTTAAATTCAAAGATTTCTACACCAATACGATCGCCTGTAGATAGGTGCGCTATTTTAAATTTTTCCCATTTTTCGCCAAATACTTCTGTGCACATTTCGCCAATTGGGCTTTTGTCTTCGGTAATTAAGGTAGGTTCCATTATTGTGTACCATCCCATAACCTTAGTGTAAAACTCAACGGCTTTTTCAACGTCGGGAACCGAAATACCTATGTGCGAAAAACTACGTGGATATGTATGACTCATAATACTTCCTCTTTAACTTGTGACTTAGCTTGTGACTAATCTTATGACTAGTTGATGGAGTTAGTTTACGAACAGGGAAGTATTAAGTAAAATTATCATTAATCATCATTTTGAGTATGCTTTGTAATGATAAATCCTACATGGTTAAACACATTTTGCACTTTGGTTGAGGTAAATCATTTTACCCAAACTGCCCAGCGCCTTTACATGACGCAATCAGGCGTGAGTCAGCATATTAAAAAGCTAGAGCAGCAAGTTAACTGCGCCTTACTTGAGCGCCACGGTAAGCAGTTTTCGCTTACGCCACAGGGCCAAAATTTATATCAGCAGGGCAGTCAACTTCTTAAAAATTGGCAGTTTTTAGAGCAACAGTTAAAAGATGATTCACCCTATAGGGGATCTATAAAAATTCAATCACCGGGCAGTTGTGGTTTAAAATTTTATAGCCAGTTGCTAACACTGCAATCTGAGCATGAAGGGCTGACTATTGATTACCGTTTTGCGCCTAATGAAAGTGTGGAACAAGCAATAGCAAATCATAGCGCCGACATTGGCTTTTTAACTCATCCGCCTGTGCTTGGCGAAGTAACAAGCCACAAAATAGGTAAAGAGGCGCTATTACTTGTAACACCTGCAACAATTAAAACGCCAACGTGGCAAACATTATGTAACTTAGGATTTATAGGTCATCCCGACGCAAAACACCACGCGCAATTATTACTTAGCGAAAACTACAGTGAGTTTGAACATATTGACCAAATAAAACGGGCGGGGTTTTCTAACCAAATTAGTTTAATACTAGAGCCTGTAAGTTTAGGGTTGGGCTTTACGGTATTACCTGCTCATGCTGTAGGAGCATTTAATAAGCCTGAGCTTATTAAAACGCATCATTTAGTAAATCCAGTTAGTGAATCTATTTATGTGTGCCATCATCGAAATCGACCGCTGGCAAAACGCATGAATACTGTGATTGAGTTAATTAAGGCGGGAATTAGTAATTAGGTGTACGTTTATAAACAAAACGCGGTGTAAGTAGTTAAAGCGTAAACCCCCTTTACACCTATGGCACGTTACACCATAGGCAAAAGGGGATATAAAATTAGTTAACGCTTTCTAATTTTGCTTTTAAATCGAGTAAGTCGGTTGCGATTGTGTTTGGTTGTATTTCCCACGGATCGAAAATAGATTCTTTTGAGCGCTGAATCCAAGCGGCGCGCATGCCATGCGATATAGCACCGGTTACATCAAACGGGTTACTTGATACAAGCCATGTGTTTGCACCTGTTGAATTTGTTTCCCGTAAAAAGTGACTATAAACCCCTGGGTTTGGCTTAAAAGTTTTAACATCGTCGGCACTTACTACCCCTTCAAAAAGCTCATCAATACCTGCCGTTTTTAATAAGGTATGAACCGCATCGGCAGCCCCATTTGAAAATGCAAACAAACGGTAATCTTTCGCTTTTAATTGTTCAAGACCGGCTTTTACATCGTCGAACGCAGGAAGTGTTTTATAAAGCTCTAGCAGCTGTGCTTTTTGCTCGTCACTCAGCTCGGTTTTGTGCGCTAAGCAGGCGTAGTCGAGTGCGTGTTTGGTACATAGCGAGAAAGGAATATAATTTTGCATTAACCCACGTCTAAATGAGTATTCTAATTGCTTTTCGCGCCATGTGTTTGAAAATGCTTGGGCGTTGTCGCCAATCATGTCGTCGAGTAAGGACAGTACGCCATGGGTGTTAATTAGCGTACCGTATACGTCAAATGCAAGTGTAGTTGCCATGTTTGCCCTTGTTATTTTAAATTAAATTTATAGCTTAATTTCGCTAATTTGGATTTGTGGCTGGGTATTTGTAAAGTTAACTAGGTCTGCCAAAATTTTATCTGCGTGCGGTGCAAATGAATTTTGAAATACTTCTACCGATTCAAAAACAAGATGCCCCATTGCAATATAAGTTGGTGCTTCATTTGGTGTACCGCCAGCAAGCCCAGCATCTGCGGAGCCACTAATTAATGCATCACCTAGTAAATCGGCAATAAGCGGAATATGTGCATTGCAGTAGTAGTCAAAATCGAATTGAGCATCGGCTGCGTTTGGGTAAAGTACTGAAACTTTAATCATTGAGACTCTCCAGTATAAATAAGAATACTTACACGTTAAGGCTTAGGTAATAGTAAATAAAAAAGTTACCAAGATAACTACGCATCACTTTGAACGATCGCTCAAGAATTATCAAGCTCTCAATTAAAATTGTCTAAAATTAGAATCATTAATCTACAAGAATTAAATTCGAATAATGTGAAAACTATAGAGATAGGTGCCTAAAAACTTAGCACCTACAAAATATAATGGGAACGAGCGATTAGTATTTCAACCGCAAAACTAAAGATAAGCTGTAATGGGGGTTTACATTAAATTTAGACAATCGTTTCTTGAACTTTATAACCGAATGCACATTTAGTTTAACTCAGCCAAAAAACGCTTGCGGTAACGTTTAGTTAGCTTTAACGATCTGAGCTGATCCGTTATTAACGTAAATAAAGGGGATGCGTTTGTTTTTACCGATTTACCTTCTCCAACACGGCGTATTTGCCTTTTAACCAATGCCATTATAGCAAGCCCAGCAAGGGTTTTATCTCGCCAAGTAACATTGGGTAACACGGCTAATTGCAATGGCTCATTTTGCCATTTATTTGGTAAATTGGGCTGATATGCAAGCGCAGTAGCGACTCCGACTAAAGCAACTCCACTTTCAATTACATTATTTGCAATAGATAAACGACTGATGCCGCCAGTTGTCATTATGGGTATTGAAGAACGCTGGCTAATTACTTTTGCAAACTCTAAAAAATATGCCTCGCGGGCTAGTGTGCGCTCATCGCCGGTTTTCCCTTGCATTGCCGGCGCTTCATAGCTGCCACCTGAAAGCTCTACAAAATCAACATTGAGCTCATTAAGTAAATCGACTACAACTTGCGCATCACTTGGTTCGAACCCGCCTCGTTGAAAATCTGCAGAGTTTAACTTTACCGATACCGAAAAAGTAGGCGAACAAAGTGCTTTTATATTACGAGTAATTTCCAGCAATAAACGCGCTCTGTTTTGCAAGCTTCCTCCCCACTGATCGTTACGCAGATTGGTAAGAGGCGATAAAAACTGAGCTAGTAAATAACCATGTGCAGCATGTATTTGTATTCCATTAAAACCGGCTTTTTCGGCTTGTTGTGCTGTTTGTGTAAAGCGGGTAATAACATCATCAATCTCGCTCTGCGTCATTGCTTTTGGTACGCCAAACAAGTGCGAATGCTTACCCATATTAAGTGCAACACTTGAGGCTGAAAGAACCTTTCCGCCCATTTTTTTAAATACCTGCCTACCAGGGTGATTAATTTGCATAACCACTTTGCAGTTGTTTTGTTTTGATAAGCGAGCAAGCTCTTCAAATGCAGTAATATCAGTATTTTTCTCAAGCACAAGACCACCAGGACCAGTCATTGCTAAATGATCAACCATTACATTACCCGTAATAATAAGTCCGGTACCACCTTTAGCCCACGCACTATAAATATTTTTAAGTGTTTGAGAAGGCGTTTGATCCTCTTGTGCTAGGTTTTCTTCCATGGCGGCTTTGGCAATACGATTTTTCAATACTAAACCACTAGGTAGGGTAAACGAGGTAAACACAGGGTTATGCATAATTATTAGCTAATTAAATTGACATTAAAGTAACTATAACCTTAAAGTTAGCTTTAAGGTCAATACACTAAGTTTATGTAAAGTGGAGTAATTATTAGTTATGAAAATAGGCGAACTTGCTAAACTTACCAACACCCCCACCAGTACAATTCGCTTTTACGAAAGCAAGGGCTTATTAAAACCGAGCACTCGCAGTGCAAACGGCTATAGACAATACTCACAACAAAACCTAGAAAAGCTTCAGCTAATTAAGTTCTCACAAAGCTTAGGGTTTTCTCTAGACGAAATTCCTATGTTACGTAACGAAAACGACGAGTTAGACCACACCGTAATAATTAAACGCTTAGAGCAAAAACAAAAAGAAGCCGATGAGCTCATTGTGCAAGTTAAACGTAAATCAGAACGCCTAAGCTCTTTAATTACATTACTTAATAGCCATTGGTCAAAAGGACAATGCCTGCCAAGCACTACTTTACATCAATTATTAGCTCAATCAGATTCTTGATCATCATAAAATTATAGAGCAAATTAAACCTAATGATTTATAAATACATAGAGGTAATAAAATGATTGAAGTAATACTTGATCAAGATGCTAAAACAAATGAATTATTGATAAGTTTTACGAATAAATATAACAAAGTATGTTTTATAGATCATATGCGTATATTTAAAAATGAAAGGTACACTGTCGCATGTCTCGATATTTATGATCTGGCGGGAAAAAAAATATCAAGATTAAAACATTTAAGGCTGCGCGCACCTAAATTCCCTGACGATTACCTAAAACTTGAAGCAGGGCAAACTTATTTAGCATCGCTTGATTTAAATAAGCACTTTAAGATTGAAACTAACGAAATAATTGTTCAATACAACTGTTATAACAGCTCTCCTATTTCAGAAGAGCGTCAAAAAATGAGTTCAAATAAAATAACCATGTGCATGTAATGTTGATCACTTAAACTTTTTAATACCAACTAGTACACATATAGCGCCGCCAATAATACCAGCCCATGCTTCTATTGGCGTGTCACCACTAAACGCACGGCTTAATTGCGACGTTGCTGCGCTATAAACATCATAGCCCCACACTATGAGTGCAATACCTATAACGATTAAAACAATTCCTATAATCTTATTATTCATAAATACCCTTAAGGTTTAATTTGTATAAACGAAATAAAAATAAATCAGGATTAATCTAATTCTAATTGAGCACGCTCAACACTTTCGCTGGGTAACTCTTTTTGTACCGATACACCTAACTCTTTAAACTCAGACGCTTGTTTAATCAAGTTCCCTTTACCACGATATAACTGTGAAAACGCTTTGTCGTAACTTTCTTTTGCTTTATCAAGCTGCTTACCTACGCCTTCCATACTTAATAAAAAGCCATTAAGTTTGTTATAAAAACGCTCGGCACGGTTTGCCAACTCTTTTGAGTATTTGGTTTGCTCTTCAAATCGCCAAAGTTGTTTAACAATATTTAAACTAGTAAGCAGCGTAGTTGGAGTAGCAACGAGTATATTTTTTTCAATTGCTTGTTGATAAATATCACTTTGATATTTAAGCGCCTCAACAAAAGCCGACTCTATTGGTACAAACATAACCACAACCTCTGGCGAGTTAAGACCAGGTAAGCGGTCGTACGATTTGCTTGCTAGCTCATTTATACGAGCTGTAACAGCGTTTACATGCTCTTTGATTGCTTGGTTAGCATCTAACTCGTTTTCCGCATTTACGTAGCGAGTATAAGCGTTTAGCGATGTTTTAGCGTCAATAACTAAATGGCGACCTTGTGGTAAGTACACAACTACATCAGGGCGCAGACGACCCTCTTCGGTGTTAAACGACACTTCGCGTTTGTAATCAACGCCAGCACGTAAGCCTGCGCTATCTAACACGTTTTCGAGCATTAGCTCTCCCCAATTGCCTTGGGTTTTCTTTTGCCCTTGTAGCGCATTACTGAGCTTATCGGCCTGATCGGTAATAGCTTGGCTTTTAGCCTGCAAATGCAGTAACTCTGTTTTAAGTGCCGTACGTTGTTTTATATCTTCAACGTGTATCGACTCCATTTTTTCTCTAAAGCCTTTTAGCTCGCCTTGAACTGGTTTTAATAATTGCTCAATGCTTTCTTGATTTAACGTTTTAAAGCTTTGCGATTTTTCTTCTAAAATTTTGTTGGCTAAGTTTTCGAATTCTTTTTTGAGCATATTTTTACTTTGCTCAATTTGTGCAAGTTGCTCAGTAAAGTTTTGCTGTTTTTGCTCAAGCATGGTGCGCATATTATTTAGTTCAACATCGCGTTGATTGTATTGCTCACGCAGGGCAGTAAGTTCACTTTCAGCCTTACGCCAAAATTGATTGTATTGAATACTTTGTTTTTCTTGTTCACTAACGCGCGTTTTAAAATGCTGCGCTTCATCGCGCTGCTCTTGATGGGTATGTTCAAGTAATTCGTGATCTTCAAGCAACGTGGTGTATTGCGATTGTTTATTATCGAACTGATTTTTTAATAGTGAAAGCTGCTGTTGTTGATCGCTTATTTGTTGATTTAATTTTTTGCGAAGCTGCGATGATACAACACCATAAAATACAACGCCTAGAGCAATACCAGAGCCTGCGCTTAACCAATCTATATTAGTGAGTATTTGAGTGAACATAAAAATAAACTTATAAAATTTAGAGACATGACATCATAACCAATAACAACCAATAGAAGTAGGGGAGCACAGAAATTACAGGCATAAAAAAACCAGCTCAAAATAAGCTGGTTAAATATTACTAAATTAAGTAATCAAAGGGAAAATCAACATGTGCCTGAGTAAGCTGCAACTTAAATACCCGTTCACAAAATAAATTAAATTATTATGCGAAGTTGTATACAACAGGCACTACAGTAGACCGGCAAACGAGATAATTAATTCAAAATAATTTTATAACGTTAAATAAAGTAAATTTACTTGGATTGTGTTTGATATGGATATAAATTTTGTGCATAAAAAAAGCCAGTTTAAAATAAACTGGCTTAATTATTACTAAAAATAGTAATCAAATTGGGGGGAAATCAATATGAAACTTGAATTAACTGCAATTAATCACAAGCATAATAGTAGACGGTCTCTTTTCAATTAAGTTCATAATAAATTCGAAATTATTCAAATAATATTTTAGCGGTAAATTTTAGACATAAAAAAAGCCAGTTTAAAATAAACTGGCTCAATCATTACTAAAATTAGTAACAAAATGGGGGAAATCAACATGAAGCTTGAGTTAACTGCAATTAATCAACAAGCATAATAGTAGACGGTCTCTTTCTGATTAAGTTCATAATAAATTCGAAACTATTTAAATAATATTTTAGTACTAAATTTTAGGCATAAAAAAAGCCAGTTTATTTTAAACTGGCTTAATCATTACTAAAATTAGTAACTAAATGGGGAAATCAACATGATGCTTGAGTTAACTGCAATTAATCAACAAGCATAATAGTAGACGGTCTCTTTCTGATTAAGTTCATAATAAATTCGAAACTATTTAAATAATATTTTAGTGCTAAATTTTAGGCATAAAAAAAGCCAGTTTAAAATAAACTGGCTCAATCATTACTAAAATTAGTAACTAAATGGGGAAATCAACATGATGCTTGAATTAACTGCAATTAATCAACAAGCATAATAGTAGACGGTCTCTCAGGGCAAGATCACGAACTTTACCTTGACTTAAAAGTATGATCTTATACTCCTTTTTTCAAGGAGCATTCTCATGCTTGATATTCAGCTATTTAAATATTTCGAATCAATCGATGATCCTCGCCAACAAGGTAAAGTGGTTCATAAACTATTTGATATCATATTCTTAGCCGTCAGCGCTGTTGTGTCTGGATGCCAAGGCTGGGAAGA
>NZ_JADYXF010000073.1:0-12039 GCF_015864385.1 Pseudoalteromonas sp. SWXJZ94C | reverse complement strand
CGAGGTGTGTGAAACCAAAACCCAGTAAATACCCCAATAAAAAACGCCAGTCAGCTGTTAACTGACTGGCATTAAGCACTAGGCTCGCTTTTAAAAGCATAACTTACGTTATTTTAGTTTGCTATCAAGCTCTTCTATTTTAGCTTTCCAGATCGCAGGACCTTGTGTATGCGCATTAGCGCCTTCACTGTCTACTGCAACGGTCACTGGCATATCTTCTACTTCAAATTCATAAATAGCTTCCATACCTAAATCTTCAAAAGCAACTACGCGTGCTTTTTTAATTGCTTTAGATACTAAGTAAGCCGCACCGCCTACTGCCATTAAATAAACAGATTTATGCTCTTTAATAGACTCAACAGTTGCAGGTCCACGTTCAGCTTTACCAATCATGCCTACAATGCCTGTTTTTTCTAGCATCATATCGGTGAATTTATCCATGCGAGTAGCTGTTGTAGGGCCTGCAGGACCTACCGCTTCATCACGTACCGCATCTACTGGTCCAACGTAATAAATAAATTTATTATCAAAGTCTACGCCTTTTGGTAAACCTTCGCCTGAGTTGATCATATCTTGTAGACGTTTATGCGCTGCATCACGACCCGTTAAAATAGTGCCTGAAAGTAAAACGGTTTCGCCCATTTTCCATTCTTGAACATCTTTTTTGGTCAGTGTATTTAAGTCAACACGACGTGTGCCTTCGCCCACTTCAAATGTAACTTGTGGCCAATCCTCTAGTTTAGGTGCTTTTAAATTAGCAGGACCAGAACCATCAAGCGTAAAATGTACATGACGAGTTGCTGCGCAGTTAGGGATCATTACTACAGGTTTTGAAGCCGCATGCGTTGGTGCTGTTTTAATTTTAACGTCAACAACCGTTGTTAAACCGCCTAACCCTTGTGCACCAATACCTAATTTATTAGCACGGTCAAAAATTTCTAAACGTAGTTTTTCTTCTGTTGTTTCTGCACCGCGTTCCATTAACTCATGGATATCAACTGGGTCCATTAACGACTCTTTAGCCATTACTGCCGCTTTTTCAGCCGTACCACCAATACCTATACCTAGCATGCCTGGCGGACACCAACCAGCACCCATTGTCGGTAATGTTTTTTCTACCCATTCAGCAACATCATCTGACGGGTTTAACATAACCATTTTACTTTTGTTTTCAGAGCCGCCGCCTTTAGCCGCAACCATTACTTCTACTTTACCACCAGCCACTAAATCAATATGTACAACCGAAGGCGTATTATCTTTCGTGTTTTTACGCGTGCCCGCAGGGTCTGCAACAATAGATGCACGTAAAGGATTATCTGGATTCAAATATGCACGACGAGTACCTTCATCAACCATTTGTTGAACGGTTAAATCTGTTTTATCCCACTTAACATCCATACCTACTTTAACAAAACAGGTAATAATACCGGTATCTTGGCAAAGTGGACGCTTGCCTTCAGCCGACATGCGTGAGTTAATTAAAATTTGTGCAATGGCGTCTTTAGCCGCTTTACTTTGTTCTTTGTTGTAGGCTTTCTCGAGTGCTTGAACAAAATCAAGTGGGTGATAGAACGAAATATATTGTAATGCATCTTCAATGCTATCAATAAAATCTTGCTGACAAATTGTACTCATAGTGGTTCCTTAAGTTACCGTTACGCGTTGTCGCGTAAACTAAATCAAACCGGTGACGGTGGTTTGCACTGTTTTTTGCAGCTTAGTGCTGCCAAAAAAATTGACTTATGATACCCTCCCAGCCCGTTTCGAGCCAGTTCTTAAAGGGGTAGTAAATGCTAAACAATAAAAATAATTGTATTAAATTAGCCATAAAGCAAAGCTGTATTGATGTATTTGCACATTTTGCACACCTTCCTTATGCCATATTGCTCGATTCTGCCAATAGTGACCATGTAAATAGTCGCTTTGATATTATAGCTATCGAACCTACAAAAACGCTTGAAGTTCAAAACAACAAAAGTTTTCTAAATGATCAACAAAGCTGTAAAAGCTGTTTTGAAATAATGAATAGTGAACTTGCACTTCTTGATAAAACAAAAGCCGATTACGATTTACCCTTTAACGGCGGTTGGCTTGGTTACTTTGGCTACGACCTAGGCCGTACAATTGAAAACATTCCCACTAATGCTATCGAAGATATTAATCTTCCTCAAATGGCTATTGGTCTTTATTTAGATGCCCTTATTTACGATAAACAGCAACAAAGCTGGTTTTACGTATCGCAGCCAAACGTTAATCGCCTCAAGCTTTATGAGCAGTATTTAGATGCACCAATAACTAACTTAAACTTCAAATTGAGTACTGATTGGTACTCAAACATGAGTAAAGATGCGTATGCTGCAAAATTTGCCCAAATTGAGGAGTATTTAAAAAGTGGCGATTGTTACCAAATTAATTTAGCGCAGCGCTTTAACGCTCAGTTTGAAGGCTCCCCCTGGGCAGCTTATATTAAACTGCGTGAGGCTAATAAAGCGCCGTTTTCAAGCTTTATAAATCACCCTCAAGGGGCTATTTTATCAATCTCCCCTGAGCGCTTTATATCTGTAAATAATAACGTTGTAGAAACCAAACCTATTAAAGGCACACTGCCACGAAAAGTAGATATTTTAGAGGATCAACAACAAGCACAAATACTCGCTGCATCAGCAAAAGATCGCGCTGAAAATGTCATGATTGTTGATTTACTGCGTAACGATTTAGGCAAAGTAGCAAAGCCTGGAAGTGTTCAGGTTCCTTCCCTTTTTGCTATCGAAAGCTTTCCGGCAGTGCATCATTTAGTGAGCACGGTAACCTCAGAACTTGATGAAGGAAAAACAGCGGTCGATCAGCTTGAGGCGGCTTTTCCGGGCGGCTCTATTACTGGCGCACCTAAAATAAGAGCGATGCAAATAATTGAAGAACTAGAGCCACATCGTCGCAGTATTTACTGTGGTTCAATTGGCTATTTAAGTGCGTGCGGCAATATGGACACCAGTATTACTATTCGTACCTTGGTATGCCACCAACAAAAAATTTACTGTTGGGCAGGCGGCGGAATCGTAGCTGATTCTAAAGTCGAATTGGAATATCAAGAAACATACGATAAAGTAAACAAAATCCTCCCTTTATTAAAACAGTAGGTCGCTTTGAATAGTGAACATATTATGGCGCGTTTTCTGTTAAGCCCTACGGCTGCGCCAAATCAATTAAAAGACACGCGTAAAAAGCGTGCTAGCGCTGTTATGCTGCCTATTATTGATATAAATGACCATGCCCATATTTTACTGTGTAAGCGCCCTACCTATTTACACCATCACCCTGGCGAGATTTGTTTGCCTGGGGGCAAATTTGAAGTAAGCGATGTTACTCTTCGCACCACAGCACTTCGTGAATTAAAAGAAGAGTTAAATATTGCCGCGAGTAACGTTAAAGTATTAGGCAGCTTACCTGAGTATTCAACTTTAACGGGTTTTAGTATTAGCCCGTACGTAGGCTTACTAAGCAAAGGCACCTCGTGGGAAAATGACTATAATGAAGTGCAAGCCAGCTTTTTGTTGTCGATCTCAGATTTAAATAACGAAGCTAACTGGCAACCTTTACCTTTTCAACGGTTTGGAAAAACAGTGATTTTGCAGGGGTTTAAAACGCCTAATGGACTACTGTGGGGTGCTACGGCAAACATTATAAAAAACTTTACAAAACAACTCGCCTTACCAGTTTAAATCTTCGCTATTAGTAGTTACACAATTGCAATTCCACGTTATCATGGTCGACCGTTCAAAGAACAGCCTCGTGCTGAGAAACAAAGTAGAGACACACACATTATGATCAGTGCATTTGATATGTTTAGCATTGGCATTGGCCCATCGTCGTCACACACCGTTGGTCCAATGCGCGCATCACGTTTATTTGTTAATGAACTCCAAGAAAAACAATTATTAGCAAATGTTACCGATATAAAAGTAGAGCTTTATGGCTCGTTAGGTCAAACAGGCGTTGGACATGGTTCAGGTAAAGCAGTAATACTTGGCTTAGCTGGTTACGATCCTGAAACTATAGATGCCGATTTAGTCGATGATATTTTAGCGACCATTGAAAATGATCAGGTTATTTATTTAAATCAAATACACAAAGCAAAGTTTCCAAAACAAGGTGCTATTGTTTTTCATCGTCGTAAAACCCTGCCAAAGCATTCTAATGCAATGGAAATTATTGCCTCAAACAACGGCGAAAAAGTTTACAGTAAAGTGTATTACTCTATCGGTGGCGGTTTTATTGTTACTGACGAAGAATTTGAAAACGAAAAACAAGCTGCCCTCGATATTAGAGAAGAAAACCCCGCTCCTTTTCCATTCGATAGCGCAAAAGAACTGCTAGAAATGTGTAAAGAATCTGGCTTTAGCGTATCAAGCTTGATGATGAAAAATGAAAAGACACTACGCACAGAAGATGAAGTAAAAGATGAGTTGTTTCATATCTGGCAAGTAATGATGGCTTGTATTGACCGTGGTGTTCGAACCGAAGGTATTTTACCAGGTGGCTTAAAAGTAAAACGTCGTGCACCGAGTTTATACTTAAAACTAAATATAGAAGTAAGTAACGACCCTCTTCGTGCAATGGACTGGGTTGATTTATTTGCTCTTGCTGTAAATGAAGAAAACGCTGCTGGTGGTCGAGTAGTTACCGCCCCCACCAACGGTGCTGCAGGTATTTTACCTGCTGTACTGATGTACTATCACAAATTTGTAAAAGAAGTAGACCGCGATATAGCAACACGTTATTTATTAACGGCTGCGGCTATTGGTATTTTATATAAAAAGAATGCCTCTATTTCGGGTGCTGAAGTAGGTTGCCAAGGTGAAGTTGGCGTTGCATGTTCTATGGCAGCAGGCGCATTAACAGAAATTGTTGGTGGTAATGTTGTACAAGTAGAAAACGCAGCAGAAATTGGTATGGAACATAACTTAGGTCTAACGTGTGACCCTGTTGGTGGCTTAGTGCAAGTGCCATGCATTGAACGCAATGCAATGGGCGCCATTAAAGCGATTAACGCTTCGCGTTTAGCTATTCGTGGCAGTGGCGAGCAAAAGGTATCTCTTGATAAAGTGATTAAAACCATGCTTGAAACCGGCAACGATATGAAAACTAAATACAAAGAAACCGCTCGCGGTGGATTGGCTGTTAATATTATCGAATGTTAGTCAGTTCTTTATAAAAAGAAAAAAGCCGTCTATTTAAAGTAGACGGCTTTTTTATTATTCGTTGAATGTAATTAACCTGAACTTTAGATAATACATCTATCTCAAGCAGCTATTTAACTGGTAATTCTATATCTGCAAATAATTTATCTACGTCATCTTGATTACGCATTAAACTTGCACGCTCTACTCGCTCTTTGGTTAAGTGCGGCGCAAAACGCTCAATAAAGTCATACATGTAGGTACGTAAAAAACTGCCTTTTCTAAAGCCAATTTTAGTTGTGCTCGCTTCAAATAAATGACTTGCATCAATACAAACCAAATCTGTATCGCTTACTTGATCTATTGCCATTGAAGCCACAACACCTACACCTAAACCCAATCGTACGTATGTTTTAATAACATCAGCATCGGTTGCTGTAAATACAATATGCGGCTCAAGCCCGTGTGCACTAAATGCTTTATCTAACTCTGAGCGTCCGGTAAAACCAAATACATAAGTAATTAATGGATACTGAGCAATATCAGCCACAGTTAAACTATGTGCTTTTTTAGCTAACGGATGGTCTTTAGCTACTACAATGCTGCGATTCCAGTGATAACACGGCAACATGACTAAATCTGAATACAAATGCAAAGCTTCTGTTGCTATTGCAAAGTCAGCATCGCCTCGTGCTGCTGCATCAGATATTTGTTGTGGTGTGCCTTGGTGCATATGCAGTGATACCGCAGGGTATTTTTTCATAAACCCTTGGATAACATTTGGGAGCGCGTAGCGAGCCTGAGTATGTGTAGTGGCAATATTCAATTTACCTTGATCAGGCAAAGTATGCTCATTCGCAACTGCTTTTATACCTTCTACTTTAGAAAGTATTTCGCGCGAAATGTTAATGATATCCTCACCAGCACCAGTAACATGCGTTAAATGCTTTCCGCTACGACCAAAAATTTGCACACCTAACTCATCTTCTAACATTCGTACTTGTTTAGAAATACCAGGTTGCGAGGTAAATAAGCTCTCAGCAGTTGCTGAAACATTTAATTTATGATTTTGTACTTCTACGATATATCTGAGCTGTTGTAGTTTCATGGCTGCATATTTTAACGTTATTATTCATATTATATATAAAGGCTACACTCACTAAAACCAAGCGTTATTTCACTTTAAAGGTAGTTTTAGTTCAATGTTAATGTATTTTATATGTTTAGAGTTTAAGGCTAGCACAATAAATATGCTTCAGATAGCAATGATTATCCGGTTTAATCTTATAATCCCTTAAGGTTGTAGCGCTTTATTTGCATATTTTAAAGTTAATCGGTGCAAAACTATCCTGTAACCATATTTTTAATGTAAGATTAACGAATTAGGTTATGAATCCGAGAATTACACCATGATCGTTTCTATTATAATTGTACTTATAGTTGCACTGATTGTGATTGCACTTTGGGTAAGTGCTGTACAACAACACAAAGAAAAACAAGAAAGCGAGCGTCGTAAAGAACTCACAAAACAAAAAGCGATAATAGAAGAAACTGAAGAAGCACTTATGAATAGTGCCAACATTCCGCTATCTGAATATATTATCCGTATTTTACAACGCCGTATTTACGAAGCACTAAGTACCATGGTGACTAACTCACCTAATTCTAAAGCACTGAAAAGTCGTTTAAATGAAGCAAAAGAACATCTTACAAATGCTGTGCAAGGTAACAACAACGAGACTCTGTCTTTACCAAGTAACGACAAGCAACTCGTTAGCCTTATACAAGGCATAAAAAAGTTACGCGTTATTTTACGTTCAGAACATAATAAAGGTAGAGTAGATAGCCAAACGTTTGTAGCCGAAGATAAACGCCTTGAAAAACTGCAGCTGCGTATAAACATTGAAAGCCAAATTAAGCGTGGTTTATCTGCACGTTCAGCGAATATGGTTGGCTCTGCAAGACAATATTTTGAAAAGGCACATGCAACATTAAGCGCTGTTTCTTATTCTGATGATTATGTAACCGCTAAACGCCAAGAAGTTGAAGGTTACCTAGAAGCCATAAGTGTTGAGCTTAGAGCATCTAATGCAAGTGCACTTAAAAAGAAAAACGAACAAGAGCAAGATGATTTAGATGTACTGTTTGCTCCAAAGAAAAAATGGTAACCCCTTTATAAAATTAAATATTAAAAAAGCCCATATAAACCTATATGGGCTTTTTACTATCTAAGTATTTATTAAGGTAAAAACACAAATTTCATGACAAACAATGCCGTTAATATCCAGACACTAATCGTTATTTGATCTTGCTTACCACACAACACTTTAACAGCCGTATATGATATAAAACCAAGCGCAATACCGTTTGCAATCGAAAACGTTAGTGGTGTCATTAGGAGCACAACGGTAACAGGGATAGCATCTGTCATATCATCCCAATTAACAAACTTTAGATTTTGCAGCATTAAAACCGCAACATATAAAATAGCACCCGCAGTAGCATAAGCCGGAACCATTTGCGCAAGCGGTGCAAAAAACATCATCAATAAAAAACAAGCGCCAACAACGACAGCCGTTAAACCCGTTCGTCCGCCCACAGATACACCAGCAACCGATTCTATATAAGATGTTGTCGTAGAAGTACCGAGCATTGCACCTGCAATAGTTGCTGTACTATCTGCGCTCAGCGCACGACCTAAACGTGGCATATTGCCCTTCTCATCTGCTAATCCTGCTTTTTGTGTTACCGCAACCAACGTGCCCGAAGTATCGAATAAATCGACGAATAAAAAAGCAAAAATAACACTCAGCATTGAAACATCAAATGCCGCAGCAAAATCAAGTTGCATAAAAGTAGGTAGAATAGAAGGAGGCATATCCACTACCCCATGATATTCAACCAGCCCTAAACCTAATGCAATGCAAGTTACTGATAAAATACTAATTAAAACACCGCTTTTAAAATCACGATAGAAAAGAGCCGCAATAACAAAAAAGCTAAAAATAGCGAGTAATGGCCCTGCTGATGTTATGTCTCCTAATTGAACTAAAGTTTTAGGATTAGACACAATAATACCTGCATTTTTAAGCGCAATTAATGCTAAAAATGCGCCAATTCCTGTTGCGATAGCGCGTTTTAAAACCAAGGGGATGGCATTAATAATCCATTCTCTAACTTTAAATAAGCTTAAAAATAAGAATATACACCCAGACATAAACACAGCACCTAATGCAGCCTGCCAAGTGTGCTCTAATCCTATTACAACACCGTATGTAAAAAAGGCATTTAAGCCCATTCCTGGTGCAAGTGCTAAAGGATAATTAGCCCATAGCCCCATAATAAAACAACCAATGGCAGCAGCAATGCAAGTAGCCACAAACGCAGCACCTTGGTCCATTCCCGCTTCAGCTAGCATCGCAGGATTAACAAATACAATATAAACCATTGTAATAAATGTAGTTACACCTGCAATACATTCACGGCGAACCGATGAACCATTTTCATTAATTTTAAATAAGGTTTCGAGCATAATAAACTTACGATAATAAAAAGTGGCAAGATTTTATCACAAAAATTATCTTTTAAAGGACATTTTCCCTTGCGGTATACTAAACTATTGAGGTAACTAAAATAATGAATGAGTATGATAAAAACAATGCCCAAAGACCAAGATTTAGAGCAACAGTTAGATAATATACTGTTTTTTGTAACGCAACCAACCGATATAAACTCAGTGCAGGTTAGCGATAACAGTCAACAAAGGACGCTAAATAAAGCACTTTATTATTTAAAGAGTAAGCAAAATGCCCTTGCTGCAAAATGGATGCGTTTAGCTGCAATGTCTGGCGATCATAGAGCGCAATTTTATTTAGGAATATTGTTTATTAAAGGTCAAGGCGTGCCAAAAAGTATATTTCATGCTGCAACTTGGTTAAGCTTATCAAGCTCTCAAGAACACCAACCCGCAATTGCCGCTTTAGCTGATTTACGTAAGCATATTGAAACAAAACGCTTCAAAGACGCACAATGCTATGCTGCAAGCTTATATGAACAAATTCACCAATTACAATTTTCTGATTTAATTCCAAGGACCCCATGTACTGAATAATCACTATGAATTACCTCCATCGTATTTAGTACAAAAAACCACTGTTAAAAAAATAATATAAGTGCGAAATTGATCTCTACAATAAACGCACTACTGTATAAATAGTTACTTTAATTTGGATGAAGTTAAAGATGCTAAAAATAAGTCTTATAAATCAAATGATAAAAAATAAAATAATGTTGAGTAACATTTAAAAATGAATGACTGTACAAATAAATAGCAAAAAACACTTGCACACAAATACTGTATAAACTACTGTATACACATACTGTATATACAACCAGTGAGTGAGAGACATGTTACAGCCAATTACCGTAAGAACTGTTAAAAGCTATCAGCAAGACAACAAAAGCGATTGTGTTAACTTAATTCAAATAGAGGACGAAATTTCGGCTACATTTGAGTTATTAAAAGTGCTGCACCAATATAATAGCTTGAATGCATGGACGTTATTAATTGCGCCGGATCATGTTCCTAGCAAAGCTTTACTCGACTCATGCTCAATCGATACCAGTAAGCTACTTGTTATTAGGCAAAAGCATTTAGTAAATTTAGAGTACGTATTAAACTCTGCTTTGCATAATGGTAATTTTGCAGCTGTTATTACATGGACTGATATAGTTAATAACCAACTACTTACAAGCTTATCTTTAGATTTAAGTAAAACAAATACTAAACTGTATTGCTTTACAAAAAATATCAAAGTCACAGAGATACCGCTTGCCCAATAAGGTTGTTAAACTAGGGTTTTATACTTTATATTAATATTATGAACTCACTAAATTCTATAATCTGTGTTTGTGGCAGTCAGCAAAGCTATGTTGATTGCTGTGAGCCTTTTCATTTAGCAACACAACAAGCTCAAACACCTGAGCAATTAATGCGATCTCGCTACAGTGCATATGTACTTAAAAATGCAAAATATGTTTATCAAACCTACGCCAGCGAAAAACAAGCTGAAAACCCAGTTAAAGAAATTAAAGACTTTGCAGATAGTTGTCGTTTTATAAAATTAACTGTTATTGACTCCGGCTACGAAGAAAATCTGGGATTTGTAGAGTTTAAAGCGAATTATTTCTATCAAAATCTTTTTTGTGAATTAAATGAAAAGTCGGAATTTATTAAAGAAGATGGCCAATGGCGTTATCTTGATGGGGTAATACACCCTGTTGCTGATATAAAAGTTGGTAGGAACGATGATTGCCCTTGCGGCAGCGGTAAAAAATACAAAAAGTGCCACGCAGTTTAAAAAGTAAAATTTTGCTTAACGTCGTTCAACCCTAGTTATTCACTTCAATTTTTGATTTAGCAAAAGAGCTTTCTTAAAACCACAAGATATCTTTACTTATACAAAAAATATAAAGATAAATAATTTTATATGAATAGATAGGTAAAAAGAGATACACAAGGGTTTTAAAAAAACACGGAAAATAAGTGTTTACAACCAAAAACTTAACTCTATTAAACTAAAATTTAGACAATAAAAAATGGGCCTTTAAATTAAGGCCCATTTCTGAATTAATAC
Source organism: Pseudoalteromonas sp. SWXJZ94C (assembly GCF_015864385.1). Lineage (NCBI taxonomy): Bacteria > Pseudomonadati > Pseudomonadota > Gammaproteobacteria > Alteromonadales > Pseudoalteromonadaceae > Pseudoalteromonas > Pseudoalteromonas sp. SWXJZ94C. Next base: position 1,226 of record NZ_JADYXF010000073.1, on the reverse strand, counting down.
ATACTTAAAACTAAGTATTACTCATCGTCATCAAGATCTAATTGCTGACGCTGTGCAGGTCGCGCTAAAATTTCTACATAAAAAGAAGTTAAACCTTGCTTTTCAATTTCGCCAATTTGATTGCTTAACTCAGCAACGTGCACAACTTGTGCATCTTCAACTGTATTACCAAACTTACAATCGAATGCCCAATAGTCAGCATCTTCAGGCAGCGTTTTATTACGCTCTCTCTTCAAATATTTTTTCACTTCGTGCTTTGCAGCATCAACCATACGAGGGTATTTGATTTTCTCATGATTCAGCGTGAATGTTTTCTTCATTACGTTCCTAATTACCTTGATTTAATGATAACGGCATTTAATGTCATACCATTTGTACTCATTATAGCAATTGCAATAAATTTTTGGATGCTTTTTTTACACTAAATCAGTTTTTAAAAAAATTAAGGTTGTCTGCATTCGCATATAAATTGTCTAACTTGAACTTAAAGCCTTTTATAGGCTTGATCATTTAAGCGCTAGCAAGATGCAAAGGCTGGTGTAGATTCTCGTTATTAAGATTATCATAAAAAGCAGCGGCATCCATTTGTGGATTAGAGAGTTGAGTTTCAGTGCTTTTTAAACGCCTACGTACTGCAAGTTCACAATTATCAATCACATTAAGCGGGATGTATGTAGCGTCATCCCTTATCGAAAGAGGCTCTGGATTTAAACAATGGTTCAATTTAATATCGCTCATTCCTGAACGCTCCCCATTCTTTACTAATAAGGATGCATTATATTGCCCTATTAACATATCAAATTTATCTGGGGCTAAAAGTTGTTTAGGAGCTGCTCCAATTTGTCTACGCAGTATATCCTCTTCAACAATTAAATTTTCAATTTCTGTTTTTGGTAAATGAAACTGACTAAAATCCAGAGCATCATGAGAAAGCATTGCAAGTAAAAGAGAAAACTCTCCTCTGCGGTGTTCGTGGACACTTTTATTGAGCCGTGTGCTCAACTGCCCCTCTGTGATTAACAAATCATCGATTTGCATAGACTTTAGCCGATTGTTGTAGGTTATAGATATTTATCGGCTTTATTTCATTTTTCTTTAGCTTTTTTCTTTACTTAAATACAAGTTTTGCTATTATCAGCTCCGTTGCATTGGAGGGGTTCCCGAGCGGCCAAAGGGATCAGACTGTAAATCTGACGGCTCAGCCTTCGCTGGTTCGAATCCAGCTC
>NZ_JADYXF010000072.1:0-14149 GCF_015864385.1 Pseudoalteromonas sp. SWXJZ94C | reverse complement strand
AACGTTTTTTAGCGAATTCAATTATACCTCATCCTCATGCTGTTTGTTTTTTATACCGCAAAGATCAACACGCCCTAAAAATAGACCCATATATTAAAAATAAACCAGGGACAAAAAACACTAATACAAAAATTATAGTAAACAATGTCTTCATAAGCTTTCCTTAGCAATTAACGGGGTGTATTAAGCCTAAAAGTGGTTTGTCATAATTTGTGGCACTCTCTACGGCTTAGTTTAAAGTGCTTCTTATATTTTACGTTAGAGCTACGATTATAAATATTAAAACTTGAATTTAGCACAATACTAATAATGCGCAGCTCCAATAAGGTGTGATTTTTTAAGTTATCTATCCCGAAATTAATGCAGGTAAAACGATCCAAAGAGAAAAAAACCAACATCGCAATACTCAATAATGCCTCACGGTTATTTTAATTATTCAAATTCAGTTAAGTAATAATGCAATGCTCTGCCTTGATATTCCAATAAAATAAGCAATACAATAATCACAAATGGCAAAAAGAAAAGCCTGACCCTGACGAGCTACTAAAAAGTCAACACACTCTTATACTATATGAGCAGGCTAATTTTAAAGAGCTCCACCCATAACTTTGCCCTTTTGAAAATTTTACTCTCATACTTACCAAATGATCTTCATTTCTCCACGACAGGCCATTTTGAATCAAACTCGGTGTATTCCTATGAACAGTTACATTTGAAATATGCTCGTCGTGCTCAAATATCAGAGATTGATTTCTGTTATAAAACAAAACGATAACTAACGCCTCACCGAGTATTGCTTTAAGCCCTTTTACTAAATTACTTTGTGGTGCATTAACAAGTTGATAAGCAATTTTATCTGAGATGAATTCTAAAGCTTCTCGATGATCTAATTTATTATCTTTAAAATCTTTTTTTGCCTCATCAACAAGTGAGGAAAGGTGCCTCTGATCGAGATTAAAATAAGTTGAACTCATTATTTTACCAACCCCCGGATTTTTACAGATAATTTCTCCCGTATTTTTAGCCATAGCTTTAAGCGAAATAGGCTCAGTAATATATTTTCCAGACACATTAAGCAAAAGCTCTAAATCAGCGGTATCTAATCGGTTTTTTAAATAGTTTTCAGGAACTAGCTCTATTGATTCGATAGTGTGTGACCCATACTTATCGATGATAAAATTAGCTAATTTTTTAGTAGCTTGTACCACCGATAAAAGAATATCGTCTAGATCTTTATTCGGGACATTTTTCGCATATGTATTAAGCATATTAATGAAATTATTTTTATCAACTTGCCTTATAGCATCATTATCACTGAGAAACTGGAAATAAAAAATGGCTTCAGCACATTTTCCAATGGCATTGCTATCACGGGATTTAATGTCAATGAGCATCCTGTTAGAGATAGCATTTTTAAAAAGTGAAATTGAATTTCTATTCTCCGAAACTGTAGTGTCTTTATCTGAGGATTTTGCAAAGCTGGTCGCCAGCTTGATTGAACTTGTAGGGTTACTTTCAAACTTAAAGCGAAGTAGCAGTGTTATTTTATCAGAGGTAATACCAAGAGAATTCATCCCGACTTTTGATATACTGACCTTTTTGATGCTACCAATTTTAACTAAAAATTCTTCTACTCTGAGCAACTCGTCATCTCGGTATCGTGTGACTACATTGAATGAGTCAGTCATAAATAAAGTATTAAAAGCACTCTCAATTGAGCCGCTATTACTGTTGTACTCTTTTAAAAATAAAAAAAAGCATTTCTCTCTTAATTCATAAAGTAACCGCGACCGATATTTGTCTATGTTTTTTTCGAATTTTGAGTAGTTACATCGTACAATTTTCTTTAAATCACGAATCGACATTAAAGGATCAGGTTGTACACCCACAGTGGTAATAATACCTTCTAAGTAATCACGATAAACATCCTCAAAATCTTTATTAAATTCAGTTTGTAAATCTAAAGAGCCAAAGTATTTTTCAATAAAACTTTTCGCCCCTAAATTTTTAGGCTGTATGTGTTGATTATTTTTTATTTTGTATAAGTTAACTAATACAGTTTCGCCTCCAGGTTTAACTAAAGTTAAATCTGAGTGTTGATCTGGTCTTTCATATTCAAACTTGCTAATTACGGATTCAAATGTAGGCTGCTTATCAATAATATATAATGCTGTCGCGCCACTAATTGAACTTTTATCAGGCATTAATTCTCCTTGTAAATATTCATTTAATGCTTGAGCAACTTTAATTACATGCTTGTCACCAATCTGCCTTGGTTTATAAAAGTGCATAGTTTAATTTCCATTAAAGATAATATTACTACTGAAATTATGCTCAATGAGATAATATTAAGATGAATATACTCGTTATTTTCTAACTTGTTAATATTCATATCAAGGTATATTGTTATTCAGGGTTGTCATCGGGGTATATATATTTTCTGTGTTCCATTTGATGAAACCACTGTCGTTCTGATTAAAAATGAAATGTCGAATTCATGAGTTAACAACGTTAGTATCATGCCCTTTAGCTGTTGAACTGAAACTCTTTTTTCATCTTAAAACTCCATTTACTGAAAACGTATGGCATTTTTACAAGCAACAATAATAATTAGAATTAATACTATCCTAATTTTAGCTATGGTTAAATAACAGACAAAAGTGAGCGGAGATGTAATTTGTTAATTTTAGCCATTGTCGATTTTTTATGTTGTTACTTTATACCGCTCATATTTTTTATAATGCTCTGTGCATTTCATTAAGCTTGCAGCTTTTAACATGTGCTTCCAAAATTTAACTCCAGGGCTAATATTGTTTACCATTACACCGTCCAACTCCTCCATAGCCAGACGTAATTCATTTACAGATAAATACTCTAAAAAATCCTCTTCGCAATAACCAAAATCCGACTCTATGATACTAGATGGTAAAAGTGTATATGCTGCTAGTAACTCAACTGATATCAACGCCCAATTATGAATTGTACTCATAACTCTCCTCGCAACATAGCGAGTAAGTATATTAACCCGCTTTTTATTTGTGCTTATTGATAAACAAAACATAGCCGAATTTCTATTTTGGTTCAATCGTTTACTGTATTTCACACAGAATATAAAAACGGGTTTAGTCGTATTTTAATTGATTTCTAGAAGAGCTAATAGCCATTTCATTAGTATAAAACGGCTTATAAACCCCTGTAGAGCGAAAGCATAGTTTATAGTTTATTCGATGGCGATAACTTTGAATGGTTAAAACTTTAATTCTGATTGAGGCAAGATTTGCCCATTTTTTAGGTTATACGTGAGGCTTATTAAGCAGTTATATTAAGCCTGTATGTACCAATATTTTAACGTTCTAACGCTGCAAATACAGACAAACCTATTTGTTCTGCAAGTTTAGCTGGAACGGCATTACCTAGCTGCCTCATGACTTCTCCCCACGAGCCTTCAAAAATATAATCATCTGGAAAAGCCTGAATTCTTGCACTTTCGCGAACAGTATAATATCTAACACTACCATCCTCATAACGAATCATATTCTCTCCACCAGGCACTCCATGCGCCCCTGCTTTAAGTGCTTTTGATGGCTCATCTATATAGCTTCCGGTATGACCAGGGTAAATTTTAGCCCCACTTTTAAAAACATGCTGATTATAGTTACTCGCATCTTTATGTTCGCAATCTGCTAAATCATATAAAGCATCGCGTACTGTTACCCAAGGTAGGCTTTGTGGTTTTAATAAATGATATTTTTTTCGAATATTATCCACCTTTTTTAACACTTTACCTGCTGCTATTTGGATAGGTAAGTTATGCCGTGTCCAATAATCACCCGAAATCCATTTATCCCAAATTAAAGATTCTTCTGAGTGGGTAGGTTTAGGAAAGGTCCAATCAGGGTCAATGTCTGAGCGAAAGCCAATAAAAAAGAGACGTTCTCGTTTTTGAGGAACACCATAATCAGCTGCATTAACAAGTTTGCAGGTTACTTTATATTCGAGAGGGTGGTCAGTGTGCGCGTTATGGCGCTCTAATCTAGACTTGTGCTTTTCCCAAGGCTCATTGATATTTTTTGTAACCGAAGGATATTGAAGCTGTAAAGTAATATACTCTAAATAAGCAGAAAATGACTTTCTCATCAGCCCCTTAACATTTTCAAATATAAAAGCTTTTGGTCTTTTTTCACGAATTGCTCTGATTGCTTGAGGAAACATATCTCTGGAGTCTTCATTTCCTTTAGCTTTACCACCCAAGGAGAAAGGCTGGCAAGGTGGACCTCCAGCTATTAAATCAATACCGCCGGTCACTTTCTTATAATCAAAATTTACGACACTGCCTTCGTGCAAACATTTTCCAAAATCAAATACACTATTTGCTCGAATTGTTTTACAAGCATTTTTGTTTAGCTCAACAATCGCTTTATGATGAAAGCCACTTTTAATCAAACCAAGCGCTAATCCTCCGCCCCCTGAAAAAAGCTCAATAGAATTCATATAAACCTTAAACTGTATTTATTCAAAGCTAAATAATAGCATTTGCCTTGCCATGAAATGTGTAAAAATAGACTTTAATATTTTCTGTATTTAAAAAATAATCATCTACGGTTGGCTTTTATTTTTTAAGGGCATTACCCTGCGGGTATCTATAAAATAAATGTCTGTTTTTAATACCGTTATGATACTTTTAAGTGTTAAAATTACAGCTAGCTTTAAGCGCCAAGTATTGTTACCCACATAATACCAAGGCAAAAAATAAAATAGACGTACTTTACTTTTTAACGGAGAGCAAAATGAGATTTTTGTTTAGTTTATTGACTATCTTCTTAGTCTTTTTTTATGGGTGGGTTTATTTTTATGTTCCAGAGTTAATTGAGCTCTCCAAAGCAGCCGAAATAGAATTTTCTCAAGTGCAGTTATTAATTATTAACTTTAGTTATCAATTACATTCTCCATATATCATTTTTTACGCACTGTTGCCGTTGGGATCATTCTTAACCACTATTTTATTATTTAATAAAAATAAACGGGAAAAAAATACAGGGCTAAAACACAATAAGCCATGGATTGTTTGGCTAAGTAGCGCCTTTATTTTATTGTGTATAAGTGTAATGGTTATCATCATATATGGGGCTGTAGTATGGGTTCAACAATTCTAAATTTAGATAAATAACCTTTAACTTAGTAAAAATCAAAGAACGTAGCGTCTTTGATTTTTAACACAGCAATCATCATAATATAGGTTCATTTAAGCACTGAGCAACCTATATTAATTCAATGCTGACACTTCAAAACGTATCCCTTTTTACTCTTTGAGTAAAAATTCCCCTTTCACCAACCAATCAGGGATGTAATCAGTCTCAAAGTCTAATTGGTAACCCTTTCGGTCGTAAGCAAATGCGGCGGCTGCAATTAAAGGCAAAGAAATCCAACCTTCATCATTCTGGCTATTCTGTTTTCTCCAAAAGACTTTATGTTTTTCTACTGCACTACGCATTTCGCTATTAAATTCGGTCTCTGAATCAGGGGTAAAAATACAGCGGTACACGGCTATTAAAGGTAATAAAATATGATTAGAATAGGGTAAGCGATTGTAATCCGGAGAGTCAGCCAATAATGCTTTTTCTAGCAAGTCCCCCATATCCACACCGTCGGTAAATAAGTTTTTCATAACATTAACTAACGCTAAATCAAAACTATTACACTTGAGATTGGCATTTAAAAAAACTATTTCATCAACGTCTCTTAAAGACTGAGTTGCTGAGCGAACACGTAAAATAACTGCGCTGTAGAATGCCTTTTCCCAATGACCGGTATCTATAAAGTCAGTTTTACGCGCCCCTGTCAGTTCAAAAGTTTCACCATCAATAGTAACGGGAAATGTTTCATCAACACGCATAACAAACTCAAAATTTGCTGTACCAAATTCTTTAAGCAACGTGAGATAGCGTAATTGCTTTGAGTGGTCAAGCTGTGCAAGCACTGAATCAGCAAAGGCATCTAATGTGTGTTGAATAGAAGTACCAAGAACTTTACCACTATTTTTATTTTTAATAGTATTTATCTTTTTTGGTATCCGCTTTTCAAATATATTTATATCTTCAATCACTAAGTGCATATGCGTTTCTTTATAGTGTCGTTCTATCATTTTTTAACCTCCTTGTAATTATTCATGAACTCCCCTTTCACCAACCAATCAGGGATGTAATCAGTTTCAAAATCTAATTTGTAACCGTTTCGGTCGTAAGCAAACGCGGCTGCTGCAATTAAAGGCAAAGAAATCCAACCTTCTTTATTCATGCTGTTCTGTTTTTTCCAAAAGACTTTATGTTTTTCTAATGCATCACGCATTTCGCTATTAAATTCAGCCTCCGCATCAGGGGTAAAAATACAACGGTATACTGCAATTAAAGGTAATAAAATGTGAGAAGAATAAGGTAGGCGATCGTAATCCGGATCGTCAGCTAGTAATGCTTTTTCTAGCAAGTCTCCCATATCCGCACCGCCGGTAAATAAATTCTGCATAATATTAACCAATGCCAAGTCAAAACTATTACACTTGAGATTGGCATTTAAAAAAACGATTTCCTCAACGTCTCTCAAAGAGTGGATTGCGGAGCGATCTCGTAAAATAACTGCGCTATAAAATGCCTTTTCCCAATGACCGGTATCTACAAAATCAGTTTTATGTGCCCCCGTCAATTCAAAGGTTTCACCATCCATAATAACAGGAAAAGTTTCATCAACACGCATAACAAATTCAAAATTTGTTGTACCAAATTCTTTAAGCAGCATGAGGTAACGCAATTGATCTGAGTGATCGAATTCAGCAAGTACAGAATCTGCAAAGGCATGTAATGCGTGTTGAATAGAGCTACCAAGAACTTCACCACTATTTTTATTTTTAATAGTATTTATCTTTCTTGGTATTCGCTTTTCAAATCTATTAATATCTTTAATGACTAATTCCATATGCGTTTCTTTATAGTGTCGTTCTATCATTGGTCTGGTACCCATTTGTCGTTTTTAAATGCTGATATACTTGGATTATTCTAGGGTTTTAGCTACCTGTATTAAAACTGAAATAACGCTTTAAGAACAACTTACCTACAAAGCTCACTGTGGATTGGTCTAATTCAAACATCCAAAGTTCATATCAAAATAGTAAATAAGGTCGCTATTTCCATAATTTAAACCTACACAAAAGCATACCAACAAGAGTTTCATTAAAAGCACTCACTCCAAATCAACACAGAGAAGAAATACAATAATCGTTTATTTTATCGAGCTCGCTATCTTCAAAATTGATTCGATAATTAATGATTTATCTGGTATTACGCGGGCTAAAATAAACTATAAAGGCACATTTATTTTCTTATCCATATACGTTGAGCTTTTAAATATGAAGATAGTTGGTCCGTAATACCTACGTTATAACGAGCCTAAATTTAACCTATTTTTAATTTATTTTTATTAAGAAATAAACCATAGCCGAGCCCCTATTTTGGTTCAATGATTTCTGTAATTACCAAACAACAAGCAAGTAACAATCAGCCTGCTTATGATACTAATTTAAATACAGTTTAAATAAGCCTTGGTTAAAAATAAGACTCGTTTTCCATTATTTTAAATAGTATTAAAGGATTACATTATTTACTTATTTTAATTATAATGCACTTCTTTATACCATCTCATTATTTAGCTGAAGTAAGGATTTTTAGTAATGCTCAGTTTTTCAAAAAAATTATATTTAGGGTTTTCATTTGTTTTGATCCTATTAGCTTCAGTTAGTATCACAAGTTCCGTTGCGCTAACGTCCGCTTCTAGCGGATTTGGTGATTATAGATCTTTAGCGCGTGCCGCGAATGCAGTCGGACGCGTGCAAGCAAACATGTTGATGGTACGTATCAGTATGAAAGACTTTATTGCAACTTCTGATGAAAAAGATAAGCAAAATTTTGACTCCTATTTTAGCAAAACGGAGCAATTCATTGCTGAGGCTATTACTTTAATTAAAAATCCTGAGCAATCGGAAAAAATTAAACAAGTTGATACTTTGCTAAACCAATACAACCTTGCTTTTGAGAATGTTGTTACTTTAAAAAAAGAACGAAATAGATTGGTTAACAACGTATTAAACGTTAAGGGAGCTTTAATAGAAAAAAATCTGACGAAAATACTTATTTCGGCAAAAAATGATGGTGATATATCGGCGGCTTATAGTGCCTCTTTAGCAACACGAAACTTATTGTTAGCGCGTGTAAATGCACTAAAATTTTTAGACTCTAATACACAAAGTGATGTTGAACGTGTAGTAAAAGAATTTGCTGATATGAAAGCAACATTAAACATATTAAATAATGAGTTACAAAACCCTGAACGTAGAGCACAGCTGAAAGAAGTAATCGAAAACAGTACACTATACCAACAAGCTTTTGACGATGTAGTAAACAAGATATACAAGCGTAATAATATTATTAATCAAACATTGAATCGTATAGGACCCATCATTGCAAAAACGACAGAAGAGCTTCAATTATCAATAAAAGATGCTCAAGATACTCTAGGTCCAAAATTACAACAAAGTAATGCTACAGCGGTGGTATTGGTTGAAGTGATTGCCGTTATTGCTATTTTATTCGGTATTTTTATTGCTGTATTTATTACACGCTCAACCCTAGCTAGCTTAGGTGGTGATCCAACGGTTGTAACAAATATTGTTAGACGAGTATCAAAAGGAGATCTAACGACGGATTTACCAAATAATAATGAACTAAATACAAGCCTATATGCGGCTGTACGTGAAATGGTCAAAAGTTTGCAAAGCAAAGCCGTACTGGCTCGTAAAATTGCTGATGGCGACCTTTCTGCAAAAGTCACATTAGCATCAGACAAAGATATTCTAGGACAAGCATTACAGGATATGGTTAAAAACCTAAATTCTATATTAGCCAACATTCAAAGTGCAGGAGATCAAATTGCTGCTGGCAGCTCTCAAGTATCTAATTTTAGTCACGCACTTGCCGATGGTGCAAACCAACAAAAAGACAACTTACAAACAATTGCTGCTGCTTTAGAACAACTATCAGTACAAACAAGTGAAAATGCACTCAGTGCAAAAGAAGCAAGCCAATACGCAAACTCAGCTCAAATAGCCGTTGTTGAGGGGCAACAACATATGCAAGAGATGATTGTTGCTATGAACGAGATTAAAGAAGCGGGTGAAAATATAGCAACGCTTCTTCAAACAATTGATGAGATTGCAAAGCAAACTAATTTACTTGCACTTAATGCTGCTATTGAAGCTGCTAGAGCAGGTGAACAGGGTCGAGGTTTTGCTGTTGTAGCTGATGAAGTGAGAGGGCTTGCATCTAGAAGCACTAATGCGGCAGCAGAAACTGCAAAATTAATTCAACTATCCTCTTCTAAAACAGACAGCGGTTCTGTTATTGCAAAAAATACGTATGAGGCACTTCAAGAAATATTTAAAAGCATAAATGATACAACAGAATCAGTTAGCCGAATCGCCTTAGCCAGTAATGAGCAGTCGTATGCAGTTGATGAGGTTTCTCGTTCTATTGTATCGGTAGGTGATGTTGTTGAACAAAATGCTGCTGGCTCTCTTCAAGGAGCCGCAGCGGCAGAAGAGCTTAGCAATGAAGCCGCAACGATGAAGGAAACACTAAAATATTTTACTTTAGATAATCGTTAATACACAATCAAAAACTAAATGAGAGATATTACAGGGCTCTCATTTACTGAGCCCTGTAATATATAAAACGTTATCCATAACTCATAATTAACAAGCTAAAGGTTATGAGTTAAACAAAGCTTAGCAAACAACCCGCTGTTTTAATTCATTATTTAATTGTGATTAGCAATGCTGTTTTCCATACAGATTTTCATTACTAAAATCATCCAACTAATTCCCTCTTGGATTGGTAATCCCCCGAAAAATAATAAAGTCAAAAGATAAGTTTAAAAAATACAGAGCGCTTTTTACACAAGTATTTTATAGGTTGTGTCATTAAAAATTTAGAATATTAGTTTGGGCATCTTTCGGGTGTACAACAATAACTAATTCGCCAGTTATCCTGATTTTTTTTGATTGGGGGACTTTAAAGTGATCACATTTGTAACACGCCAGCATTTGATATTAGGCAACGCATTAATTTGCTCATTAAATTTAACACTAGTCAAAATAGACAAAACGATGACTAGCGCTATTAATCCAAATACGCACTTTTAAAGATGATTTATTATTTTGTCTCATCACACCTAACAAATAGGAAAAAGTAGTTGGCTTACGTGTTCTAAAGCGTACAAGCCAACTATCATTTATCTTAATTTAACGACTTACTATGTGTTCTTTTCACCTAGCCTATTGCTAAAAGATGAGTGGTGTATTGCCCAATATACAAAAATGCACCATATACCACCAAGAAATAAAGATGAAAAAAACCACCAAATTGGCTTCGAGTTTAGAAAAAGTTGAGGTAATTTTTTAGCATCACGATATATGTAAACGCCAGCCAATAGATTGATAAGAAACCAGCCTACATAATAAATACCATAAAAAAATGTTAATGATGTTGTACCTACTTCCATTTGTAACTCGCTATTTTAAACACGTAAAGCCATAGGTAAAAATTATTGACTAAAAAATCAGGGAGGAAAACAGAAAACTCTTTTTTCCTGATTAATTAGCTTGTTAGCATGGTTTGCACTAATCAATTTCGATACAGGCATAATTTGCTATCAAATTGCCTTCACACCAATACCCGTTAGATTCAATATTAACGTTTTCGACTTGAAATTAATAATTAACTTTGCTTTTATCACCTTAGCATTTCAGCTGTATTTTAAAACCACGGTAAGTTGACTCAGGCTGAAGTTTGCCATTAACAGCAACCTTTTCACCATTAATTAGCTCACAAAGCCGATTACTCTGAATAACGTAAAGTTAAAATATCTCTATTAAGTATACTAAGCCTCATAAAATCTATAAATTCCTTATCTTCATTTTTAAGGTAAATTTTGGCTAAAAATTCTAAGAGCATTTCAATCTTTTGAGCATCAAAATCAGGTCCTTTACTAAATGAAATATAGCTAGCGCCAATGCCAAATAGATGAAAGCCATATTCCTTCTCTAAATGCTCTGCCAACCTATAGTTTTCAAATGGAGAAAGGTCACAACTAAAATAGCCATTTGGAAACGAAAATATTGCTTCATAGCTATATTTTACTGGCACTTTAAGCAAATAAACTTCTTTGTCTATAATTGCTAATGGATTTTTATTAGATTCAATAATTTCTTTTTTAGACTCTTGATCTAAAAACAAGTTTTTTTCGAAAACATCTTCAAGCTGAACTTTAGAAAGCCCATGCTTAAAACCTAATTTTCGAATTAAAAATTGCTGATCAAAACTAAGGTCATCGCGTAAGAAACTTCCGTCCATCCATGATGGATCAATATTCTCAGTGCTAAGCCATGTACCATCATCCAAATCATTGCTCATTTTTGAATGCATCGATGTATAAGAGGCTTGCCCCATATCATCTAAGGTCATAATAAACCTATAACCTTGATTTTCCCGACTTAATACCTGTACTTCATCTAATAGTTTATTAATGTCATCCAGGTCGTGAATACGGTAATAGGTACAAAGAAAATCATCACAGTACTCTTTTTTATACTCAAACTTCATGAGAATTCCTATTGGAAACATAGCGAAGCTTTAGAATACCTGTAACAGCCAAAGTTTACTAAAAACCGAGTTTCTTGAAATCAATCCTAATCATTTTTAAAGCACTAGGTAATACAATTGGAATTCATAAAACAGACTATTTTCAAAAATTCTACAGCCTCAATAACCGCTTAAACAAAAAAACAGGGGCTACAATTGCGTTGCAAAGCAATACATAGCCACCCGTTTTTACATTTACGCTTACTTAATAGTGACCTTTGCGTCACTTACCCATGTTTCGGTTATCGCTTTATCTTTTTTATCGATTAAATACGCGCGTATATTCACTGGATTATTGTTAGTCTGTTTGTAATCAAAGGCTAATCGCCATTGGTTTGTACCAACAATTGGATAAGCCCCAATAGGCTCTAATATTTCACCATTACTGGCTTCAACAATAGGCTTTATACCACTTTTTTGATCTAATCCATCCAATACCGGTCCTTCAAAGTCGATTACCATTTTGTTAACGCCTTCAGGAATTGGTTGCCCAGGGATTCCTCCTAAACCTTGTCGAGTATTCACAACACTTGCTAACTCTTTTGATTTTGGATCGAGTGGTCGCCATTCAATATCATAAGAAAAGGTAAACTCATCGCCTTTACGAACTGGTTTTTCCGGTACCCAATAGGCAACAATATTATCAAACGTTTCGTCTTTTGTTGGGATTTCAATTAACTGAACTGCGCCCCGACCCCACTCACCAATAGGTTTAATCCACGCTGATGAACGCTTATTGTAAAATACGCCATCATCTTGATAGTTATCAAAATTACGATCTCTTTGAATTAAACCAAACCCTTTTGGGTTGTTATCAACAAAGCTATTTGTCGATACCGATTGAGGGTTGTTCAGTGGGCGCCAAATATATTGGCCTGCTCCAGTGTGAACTGCAAGCCCGTCACTATCGTGAATTTCAGGACGCCAGTCTTTAGCGATTGTTTTATCTTTTTCTGAATACCAATACATACTGGTTAACGGCGCTACGCCTAATCGCTCTACATCGTCGCGCATGTACAAATTAGCGGTAACAGATGTAATATGCCCTTTGGCTTTTTTGTTGTCTTTAGTTAAACCGAACCGATAGGCGCCGGTAATAGACGGTCCATCAAGTAATGCCCAAACAGATAAACTTTCTCCTTTTTGCTCTGCAGGACCAATCCAAAATGCAGAAAAGCGCGGAAATTCTTCAGGTTGGTTCATACCCGTATTAATCGCGATACCTCGGGCTGATAACCCATATTGCCCTTGTGGTCCATCGGTACGAAAATAAGACGCACCAAGAAAAGATATCCAATCTGGTTTCATATCTGGGCGCATTATTCTAAAGCCTGCGAATCCAAAACCTTCAGGGAGATCGTGTGCCGGACTATCAGCTGGCATATCAAAAAACTCATTACTAAATGGCACATCTTGGACCTGATTTTTATTGTCTCTGATGTAAATACTTACAGGCTCTGGAAAATATCGACCAGGATAAAATAATTGTACGGGTGCCATTTTTCCACTTGGGTATAAGGTTTCTTCTTCTTTAAAGCGTATTTTCCAGTGTTGATCATAAGTAATTTTATCAATTAACTCAGGAGCAGGAACCACGGTTGGAGAATAGGGTTCCCCTGCAGAGGCTTTTGCAAGCGCTTTTAGGTCCTCGAATGTAAACTCCGATCTATCTAATGTTGCTGCCGCATGAGACGACATTGAGGTGCTAAAAATAATTGCGATAAATAACTTTAATTTCATAAAAAGAATTTCCAATAAATTGAGTCTAATAAAAATAGGAACGCTGCACGAACGTACGTTTAACTTAAAGTTCTGTAGGGATATTACGTCACGTAATATGAACTAGCGTTTACTAAAGCATTGTTATTTGACTGCAAGTGCTGGACTTTCCATACTTAATTATCTTTTTGGAGTAATTATGCGCGTTTAATAATGCCATCAAAGTATAAAATACGTAGCTATAGCACCAGTTATTATGCGAAGCAGTCAAAATACATGAGGTAACTTACGTTATAGTTACCTACTTTTTTAAGGTAAACATCCGTCAATGGTCAGGTTTTACTATTCGCTATTCGTTTTAAACGAGGGTCAAGACTGATTACGAGCAACAAAAGCCAAGGGTATGCAACATAACAGCATTGTTGTATTACTGGCATTTATATAGATAAGGATTTTATTTAGATACTGAAAAGAGAGTACGCCATACGATGAATTAACGCATTTAGCTGCTTTAAAACGTAGAGGCTCGCCACTTATAAATTTGCTCTTAATAGCTAACTTTACTAGGGCGTGTTGATCTTTGCGGTATAAAAAACAAACAGCATGAGGATGAGGTATAATTGAATTCGCTAAAAAACGTTACACCGAACCCTCATGCCAAGATTAATGTTAACAGACGCGACATGGAA